>JADLHM010000079.1 GCA_020848745.1 Deltaproteobacteria bacterium
AGACGTCGAGCGGGTCGCCGTCGCCGCGCGTCACCGTCGGACCGCCGGGGATCGCGTGCGCCGCGACCGCCTCGCCGCAGTAGGTCCGCGGGATGAAGCCGTAGAGGGTCGGGCACACGACCGAGAAGCGCTGGGGCCGGTCGACCTTGAGGTAGCCCGAGTGTTTGTCGATCTCGTACTTCACCCCGTCGGTCGGCACGATCTCGATGTAGGCGGTCACGATCTCCGGACAGCGCGATCCGGGATCGAGGCCGTGCCAGGGGTGCGGGCGGAACGCGAGCGGAGGCTCCGTCATCGCGCCACCATCGTCCGCATCGTCGCGAGAAGCAACGACCGGGGCATTTTCCCGGTTGCTCCCGGGGCGGGGGATCGCCTATGGAGGTCCACAGTGCGGGGACTCGGGGTCGTCCGGCGTCTCGGAATCGCGATGACGCTCGTAGCGGTGGTGGTCGTGGCGCCCGGCTCCGTCGGCGCGGCCGGGCTCGATGCGACGCTGCCGCGCCCGGACCTCCTCGAGCGCGCGCTCGCCGCCTACCGCAGGATCGAGGGCGCGGGGCTCCTGCACCGGAAGCTGCTGACGGTCATCGACTATTCGCTGCCGTCGCGGGACCGGCGGCTCTGGGTGCTCGACCCGGCGCGCCTGCGGGTCCTCTTCCACGAGTTCGTCGCGCACGGCCGCGGCTCGACGAGCGACGACGCTCCCGACTGGGCCGTCCGTTTCGGCAACGAGGCGGCGAGCCTGCGCTCGAGCCTCGGAGCGTTCCTCACCGGCGGCACCTACGCCGGGAAGCATGGCCACTCGCTCGAGCTGATCGGGCTCGATCCCGGCGTGAACGACAAGGCGTTCGAGCGCCGGATCGTGATGCACCCCGCCGCCTACGTGAGCGCCGCCTTCCGCGCGACCTGGGGCGGCCGCGTCGGGCGGAGCCTCGGCTGCCCGGCCCTCGACCCCGCGGTCGCCGGTCAGCTCATCGACAGCATCAGCGACGGCAGCGTCGTCTACGTCGGCGGCGCCGCGTCCCCGCGGCTCGCGCGCGCGGCCCGTCAGTAGCGCGGGCGACGCCGCGCCGCGAGCGCTTGCTCCAGCTCGACGTCGTGGCCGTATACGTCGTCGTAGAACGCGATCGTGCCGTCGATCCGCGCGACCGCGGTCGCGTAGGCGATCACGACCGGGATCGGGCGGCGGAGCGTGACCGTGGTCTGCCCGCTGGACGCGAGCAGCTCGTCGACGCGCGTGTCGGGAACCCCCTCGCCGCCGAGCACCCAGTGTGCCATGGCGGCGGCGTCCCCGAGACGGATGCAGCCGTGGCTGAAGTCGCGGCGCGCGCGCGTGAAGAGCTCGCGCGCCGGCGTGTCGTGCATGTAGACGTCGTCGGGGTTCGGGAAGAGGAACTTCACGCGCCCGAGCGCGTTTTTCGCGCCGGGCCGCTGGCGGAGCTCGGCGGCGCCGCGCGCGAGCTCGGCGATGGCGGCGGGTCCGGGCGCGAGGACGCGTCCGGCGCTCGTGATCTCCATCTCCTCCCGCGCGAGGTACCCGGGCGTGCGCCGGATCTTCGGCAACAGCTCCCCGCGGAGGATGCTGGTCGGCACGTTCCAGTAGGGCGCGAACACGACGCGCGTCATCGGGCGCGAGAAGAACGGCGTCTCGGTGCGGAACGCCTGCCCGGCGACGATCGGCATGCGGAGCGCGGGCGCGCGCGCCGCCCCGATGTCGTCGAATGCCATCGCCTCGAAGCCCGGCACGTTGACGACGACCGCGCGGTCGCGCGGCAGGACCGGCAACCAGCGGAGCCGCTCGAGCGCGCGCTCGATCTGCCGGACGCGGAACGACAGCGGCACGGCGAGGGCGGCCGCCGTCGTCGGGCCGATGATGCCGTCGGGCGCGAGGCCGTGCCGCGCCTGGAAGCGTTGCACGGCCTCGACGAGCGGGCCGCCGTAGCGACCGGCGGCGACCGCCGTGTCCTCGGAGAGGTCCGCGTCTTCGGAGAGGTCGCCCAGCAATGCGAGCCGGCGTGCCAGGCGGGCGGCGTCGGCGAAGCGATCGCCGGGACGGATCGTGGCGCCGATCGCGAGCGGCGCGTCCGCCGTGCTCTCCGAGGACGCGGAGAGCGCCCGGTAGCGCGCGAGCTGCCGTTCGAGCAGGCGATGCTCCAGGAACGGCGGGGCGGCGTCCTCGACGACGGTCGGGACCGGCGTGCCGCCCGCCAGCTCCTCGATCACGGCGACGAGCCGCGCGTGCTTGGCGGTCCGGTCGTAGTCGGTCGCGAGCGTCGCCGGGTCGACGCGTCCGAGATGGAGGTCGTGGAGGAACCGGGTCGCGCCCGCGCTGAGCGCGACCTCGAAGCGCGCCGCGTCCGCCGGCGTCACCGGCGGGCGGGCGTCGGCGAGCCTCGTCTCGTCGGCGAGGCGCGCGGCGTCGTAGTCGGCGGCGTCGAGGCCGTGAGCGGGCGCGTCGCGGAGCGCCGCGACCAGGTCGCGGGCGCGCGGGTTCGGGCGGCCATCGTCGAGCCAGAGCGGCGCGAACGCACGCGTCGCGTAGAGGTGCTCGACGAGGGCGGCGTCGGCGTGGAGCTCCGGCGCGCCGCGCGCCGCGACCAGCGCGCGGATGGCGTCGGCGGTCGCCTCCGCCGCCGCGCAGGCGCGATGCGGCGACAGCGCGCACGCCACCAGCGCCGCGAGAACGAGCCGCGGCGTCAGTCGATCAATCCCGCGCGCCGCGCTTGCGCGAGCGCGCTGATCGCGTCGAGGCGGCGGAGCGCGTCGCGGATCTCGGCGGCGAATCTCTGCCGGCGCTCGGCGAGGTCCGGGCCCGGATCGACGAGCTTCCGGTTGCGGGCGAGCCGGAGCGCTGTCGCGAACGGCACCTTCGACACCGATTCGCCGGAATGGACGCGCTTCTGCAACTGGTACTGCTGGGCGAGCGCGAGGCTGCTGGCGATGAACTCCGGCTCGTCGAACGCCGCCGAAGGGTCGCGGCGCGCGAGGCCGTCGGCGACGACGCGATACGACTCGAGGAACGGCCGGAGCACGCGGTGCGCGCTGAACGGCCGGATGCGGCGGATCAGCTGCTCGATGCCGGGTCGGGCCCGCGCGAGCGCGTGCTCCCAGTCGGGGTCGTGCAGGCGAAGCTCGGCGTCGAGCTCGGCCCGGAACTCGTCTTTCTCCGCGAAGAAGAACTCGAACTTCATGAGGTCGCGCAGCGCCATCGCCGCGTCCCAGAAGCGGGCGCGCGGCTCGTCTTCCCGCTCCAACGCCTCGAGGAGCGCGAGCTCGGCGATCGCGCCGTTCACGAAGAAATGGATGATCGTGTTGCGGTAGTAGGCGGCCGTCGGCTCCTGCTCGGGCGCGATCTGGTAGACCGTGTCGAGCCCGGCCGTGTAGGCGGTCACGACCTTGCTGTCCACGAGCGTGTCGAGCGCGCGCTGCAGGCCCGCCGCGTCGTCGAGGTTGAGGTCGCCCGTGGTCGGGAGCCGTCGGCGCCGGACGTAGGAGAGCAGATTCGCCATGCCGCGCAGGATTTCCGGGACGGTGAACGCGCGGCCGGCGCCGCCGAGGAGCGACATCGTGACGAGCGACGTCGGCGTGATCGGCGTCACGCGGTTGATGCGCACCGACACCTCGAACGCGAGCTTCTGGAGCTCGAGGTTCGCCTCGTCCTCGTGCGGCTCGGCGCCGGGATCGGGCGGACCGAGCGCTGCCTGCAGCGACAGGGGCTCGCCGAAGTTGATGTGGATGTCGCCGTAGCGACGCCGGAGCTCCCGCACGACGCCGACGAACCATCCGAAGCTCTCGTGCGACTTGGCGCCGCCGCGCTGCTCGGCGACGTACGAGCCGACGTCCTGGATCTGGTCGTACGCGATCGCGACCGGGATCAGGTAGACGTCCTCGCTCTTGCCGCGCCGATACGCGTCGACCACGTAGTGCAGCATGCCGAACATCGGCGGCAGGAGCTTCCCGGAACGCGAGCGGCCGCCCTCGATGTACCACTCGAGCGAGAAGCGCTTCTCGATCAGGTAGTCGATGTATTGCCGCAGGACGAACTTGTAGACCGCGTTGTCCTTGAAGCTCCGGCGGATGAAGAACACGCCGCTCCGGCGCACGAGCGGTCCCACCGGGAAGAAGTTCATGTTGATGCCGCCGGCGGTGTGGTTCGGCGGGTGGCCGTTCTCGTGGAGCGCGTACTGGAGCACGAGGTGGTCGAGATTCGACTTGTGCGACGGCAGGAACACGACCGGATGCCGTTGCGCGAGCGCGTAGACCTTTTCGAGCTCGTCGTGGTCGTAGTGCAGCGCCTCGCCGTAGCCGCGCGTGTAGAGGAGGTGGATCAAGTGCGCCGTGAGGTCGATGACGTACGGGCTGTGCGTCGCCGCGATCTCGCGGAGGTACTTCGACGCCTCCTTCGCGACCCTGTGTTCGGGCTTGCCGCGCTCGCGCGCGAGGCGGGCGACGCCGCCCCGGAAGCTCGGGCGCGCCTCGATGTTCTCGCGGACGAACCGCGGCACCTTGTAGCGCGTGCCGCGCAGACGCCGCTCGGCGCGCTCGAGGGCGAGGGTCGCCTGGAGCGCGACGAAATCGGCGAGCCCGGTGGTCTGCGCCGCGTCGGTGCCGCAGGCGCGCTGCCAGCGCTCGCGGAGCTGCGAGAGCGGCGCCGGCTCGCCGGCGACCACCCGGCAGCGCGCCGGATGGCGGCGCAACACCCACCATTGCCGCAGGAGGCCCGGGTCGCGCGGATCCCCCGTCGACAGCAGGTCGCGGAGCCGCGTCCGGTGCACGCCGTCGATCTCCGGAGGCTGCCACGCGACGCGGAGCGGCGCCATCAGGGGGTCGTCACCGATCGCGAGCCGCGCCTCGAGCTTCGGATCGAGCTTGCGCTTCCCCGCGCGGGCCGACGGGATCGCGATCGTCTCGATCCCGTGCCCGGAGGCGTCCGCCGGCCGGTGTTCCGTGATCCAACGCTCGAGCACCTTGCGCTCGAGCCCGCTCGCCGCGTCGAGCAGGAACACGATCGGCCGGCGCTCGGCGCCGGGCCAGGTCGGCTCCTCGGGCGCCGGCTGCGCTAGGCGGGGGGTCGCCATGGTGGGGACCGTTCATCCCGCAACCCGTCGATGGTTTGCAAGACCGATCGAGGCATGGGGCGGCGGAGCGGCGACGAGTATCGATGCGTGGGCCGCGTCCCCCGTCCCCCGTCTCGCGTGGAGATGACGTTCAGTCGCCGATAGTCGGCGTGAGCCGGGATCCGTTGGACGGCGCGATGAGAGCTTGAGGGCGGAGAGCGCCTGAGTTATACCATTGGTATGAAAACCGCGGTGTCCGTACCCGACGACGTTTTTCGAGCCGCCGAACGTCAAGCGCGTCGAACGCGCAAGTCCCGCAGCCAGCTCTACGCGGAGGCGCTCTCCGAATACCTCGATCGCCATGGCCCGGACGAGGTCACGGACGCCATGAACGGCGTCGTCGATCGGCTGAAGGAGCCGACCGACAAGTTCGTGTCTACCGCGGCACGCCGCGTCTTGGAGCGGAGCGAGTGGTAGAGATCGTGCGGGGCGAGACCTGGTGGGCAGACCTGCCGGAGCCGACGGGCTCGGGGCCGGGTTTTCGCCGGCCAGTTGTCGTCGTGCAGGGAGACCACTTGAACCGCAGTAGGATCGCGACCGTCGTGTGCGTCCCGTTGACGAGCAACCTCACCTGGGCGGACGCTCCCGGCAACGTCCTCCTGTCGCCGGCCCTCACGGGCCTTCCGAAGGACTCGGTGGCGAATGCGTCTCAGATCGTCGCACTGGATCGGCGGTGCCTGAGTGAACGTGTCGGGAAACTGCCGAGCAAGAAGCTGGACCTCGTGATGAGCGGAATCGACGTGGTTCTCGGACGGTGAGCCAGCAGCGGCGCCGCTCAACGCGGCGCTCCAGCCTACCGGCTCCGCCGTCGACGGGGGCGATCTTCGACGCCCGGTCGCCGGCGGCGCGGTCGGCGGGCGTTTCCCCCGCTCGGGCCGCGTGCTCCCGTGGACCGTGGCATCACGCTGGAGTATGCGGGACGGCGTGACCGGTTTCGCTCCGACCGACCTTTCCCGCCTCGGTGACGCCCGCATCTTCGTCGACGGCAAGGCGTACGCCGATCTCGACTTCTGGCACGCGGCGGCCGCGCGGCTCCGCGCGTCCGACCCGTTGCCGCTGGTCGCGCTGGAGGGGTTCGTCCCGTTCCGCGCGGTGACGCGCCACGCGCATCTCGCCGAGGTCGAGCGCAATCACACGGTCTTCTGGAACACCCGCGACTCGGTCCTGCTGCCGCGCGCCGAGATCGAGAAGAACCGCGCGCTCGGCATCGACATCAAGACGCTCGTCCACATGGATGGCGCCGAACACCGCGCCTACCGTCTCGTCACCAACGACTGGTTCAAGCCGTCGAACCTCCGCCGCGAGGTCGGCGCCCGGATCCCCGTGCTCGCCAAGCGCTTCGTCGACCGCATGCTGGACTTCGACGGCGCCTGCGACTTCGTCCGCGACATCGCGCTCTACTATCCGCTGCACGTGATCCTGAGCATCCTCGGCGTGCCGGAGACCGACGAGCCGCGCATGCTCGAGCTCACCCAGAAGATCTTCGGCGGCGAGGACCCGGATGTGAGCGGCCGGCCGGGCGAGGACCCGGCGCACGTCATGATGCAGGCGCTCCAGGAAATGGCGATGTACTTCCACGCCATCACGATGGACCGCCGCACGCGCCCGCGCTCGGACGTCGCGTCGACGATCGCGAACGGGACGATCGACGGCCAGCCGCTCGGCGACCTCGAAACCGCCGGCTACTACTCGATCGTCGCGACCGCCGGGCACGACACCACGTCGAGCTCGGTCGCGGGCGGCCTCGAGGCGCTCATCCGCAACCCCGAGCAGCTGCGGGCGCTCCAGGACGATCCCGAGAAGATCCCGAACGCGGTGAACGAGATGATCCGCTGGGTGACGCCGGTTCGGCACTTCATGCGGCAGGCGCAATCCGACTACCGCCTCGGCGGTGTGGATCTGAAGGCGGGCGAGTGGCTCATGATGTCGTACCTTTCGGCGAACCGCGACGAGACCGTCTTCGCGGACCCGATGCGCTTCGACATCGCGCGCACGAACGCGGACGAGCACCTCGCGTTCGGCATCGGCGTGCACTTCTGCCTCGGTTCGCACCTCGCGCGCATGGAGCTCGAAGCCTTCTTCCGCGAGCTCCTGCCGCGGCTCGACCACGTCGAGCTCGCCGGCGAGCCGGAGTCCATGGCGACGACCTTCGTCGGCGGTCCGAAGCGGATGCCGATCCGGTACCGGCTCCGCTAGCCGAGCGCCGCGAACATCTCGCCGTAGCCGGGCGGGCGGAGGTACACCGCGATCTGCGCCGCGAGCTGCCGGCGGGTCGCGGTGCCGGGGGCGAGCGCGGCCGGCACCCACACGGCGAGGCGCGGCGTCGTGCGGCCAGTGGCGCTCGCTTCCTTTTCGACGAGCGTGCGTACCCTCGCGACGTGCGCGGGCGTGACGGCGACCGCGGAGCGACCCGCCGCGCGTCGTGCGCCGCGCGTGCACCGAGGCCAGACAGCCTGGTCGACGAACGGCTGCACTGTCTTGTCGGCGGGCGGCTGGTGGGCCTTCGGGGAGCGCCAGCTCGCGTGTGCACAAGTCGGAGAGCCACTGACGGGCTTTAGGCGCCGGGATCACCGACCGCGCGACCGTAGAAGGCCCACCAGCCGCCCGCGGGCAGCCAGGCGCTAGCCGTTCGCCACGAACAGGTCCGGTTCCTCGATGCTCGGTGCCGCGGGCCTGCTGTTCAGTCAGGCGCCCGAGTGTCGCCGCGTGCTCGGTGTCGATCCGACCGATCCGGCGTTTGCGGAGGCGCACGCCGACACCCTCGTCCGCCTCTTCCCCGCGCCGAGCGGCGCCGCCTGACCTGCGACCGGGCGCGGCCGCGAGACGCGGACGGTGATTCTCGCGCCCGCGGCGCTCTGGTAGGGTCCGCGCGTGCCGACCGCCCGCGGGTGCCGCGTCCTCCTCGCGCTCTTCGCGCTGTGGCTCCCGGCGGCCGGATGCGCCGTACACGCCGGGGAGCCGGGCGCACGGGCTCTCGAAGCGGGCGTGCCGCCGCCGGGGCCCGGCCATCTCCACGCGCTGCTGCTGAACGGCGGCGGACGCAAGGAGATCAACTACCGGAGCCATCTGCATCACATCCGCCGCGCCTGGGAGATCCTTCGCGAGGACGGCGTGCCCGTCGAGAACATCACCATGTTCAGCGCCGACGGCGCCGATCCGGCGCCCGATCTCGCCATCCGCGAGAACGACGACGCGCGCGGCTTCTGGATCCTGCCACAGTGGACGCAGAACGCGCTCCGCGCGCCGATCACGTACGTCGACTCGAAGGTCGCGGGCGTGACGCTCGTGGCCGCCACCAAGGACGCGCTCCGCGGCTGGTTCGCCGAGGCGAAGGCGCGCCTCCGGCCCGGCGACACGTTGCTCCTCTACGTCACCGACCACGGCGAGAAGAACGACAAGGACCTCAAGGACAACACGATCTCGCTCTGGAACGACAAGCTCAGCGTGGCGGAGCTCCGCGAGATGCTCGCCGTCCTCGACCCGGGCGTGCGGGTGGTGATGCTCATGTCGCAGTGCTTCTCCGGGTCGTTCGCGCACGTCGTCCACCCGGATGCCGACGCGACGCCCGTCGGCAACGTGTGCGGCTATTTCTCGACCACCGCCGACCGGCGCGCGTACGGCTGCTATCCCGAGAACCGCGGCAAGGACGGCATCGGCCACTCGCATCATTTCCTCGAGGCGGTCGCGGGCCTCGACCGCTTCCCGGCCGCCGAGCGCAGCGTGCTCGTCACCGATCGGACCCCGGACATCCCGAACACCACGCTGGACGTATTTCTCGCGGCGCGGCTCGCCAAGGCCGCGCACGCGGCCGGCGGGCAGGGCGCGACGTCGGGCGCGGCGCCTGTGCGCGCGGCGAATCCCGGCGCGGCTCCAGAAGCGCCGGACGCGACCGCCTCGCCGTCGCCGGTGCCCGACGAGGCGACGACCGTCTACGCCGACGAGCTCCTCGCCGAGGCGTGGCGCGATCGGGGCGCGTGGGAGCCGGACCTCCGCCTGCTCGACCGCATCGGCGCGAGCTTCGGCACCTTCAGCCCGCGCTCGCTCGGCGAGCTCGAGGAGCAGGCGCGCGTGCTTCCCGAGTTCTCGAGCCGCCTCGCGACCTATGCCGAGCGCTGGAACCAGGCGTTCGACGCGCTGAAGATCGAGATCGTGCGCGAGTTCGTCCGCGAGCATCCGGCGTGGAAGACGCGCCTCGAAGGCCCGGCGGTGAAGAGCCTCGACGCCGACGGGCGGCGCAAGACGCTGCACGACCTCCTCGCCGACCTCGTGCCCTTCGCGAGCGCCGATTCCGCGCGCCATGCCCGCCTGAAGCTCCTGAAGCGCAAGGCCGCCGACGCGTCGGCCGCGAGCTATCGCGCCGAGGTGCGGCTCGGAGCGGTGCTGCGCCTGCGCACCCACCTCACGAGCATGGCCGGCCGCGTCTACATGACGACGCGCGCGACGCCCGAGGAGCGCGCCTCCTACGAGCGGCTCGCGGCGTGCGAGGACCTGGCGCTCGGCGGAAAGGTCGACGCCGACGCGCCCGCCGCGCTCGCGTCGGGCGAGAGCTTCCCGCCGCTCGCCGAGGAGCGCCGCCTCGTCGAGGAGCTCATGCCCGCGTACATGGGCATCTACTTCCGGCCGCTCGATGCGACGCAGCGCAAGAAGTGGAGCACGAGCGAGGGCGCGGTCGCGGTCATGACCGTGAATCCGGACTCGCCCGCCAAGGCGGCGGGGCTGCAAGTGGGCGACGTGATCCTCGGCCCGCCGGGGGCGCCCTTTACGGAACCGACGCAGGTCCGCGAGTGGACCATGCGGAGCGAGATCGGCGTCGACTACGAGCTCGCGACGCTGCGCGACGGGGTGGCGCGCACGGTGACGCTCCGCCCCGGCCCGTATCCACTCGAGCTGCCGAAGCTGCCGGGGCCGCCGAAGGTCGGCAGCCTCGCGCCGACGATGGACCTCGACGTCATCCGCGGCGAGGACCAGCTCGCCAAGGACCGTCCCGACCTCCTCTATTTCTGGGCGACCTGGTGCGTGATCTGCAAGCACGCGCTTCCCGAGATCATGGCCTACGCCAAGGAGCGCCATGCCGATCTGATCGCGATCACCGACGAGGACCCGGAGCTGGTGCGGCGCTTCCTCGCCGATCAGAAGGAGCCGTTCCCGGAGATCGTCGCGATCGACAAGCACCGCGTCACCTTCCAGGGCTACGGCGTGAGCGGCACGCCGAGCTTCGTGATCGTCGATCCCGACGGCGTCGTGCGCCTCTACCAGACCGGCTACACGCTCGACGGCGGTCTGCACGTCGACGGCTGGACGTTCGACGGTCGGAAGCGCGCGGCGGCGGAGTCGCCCGCGCCGGCGCCGGCCAGGAAGCCGTAGCGCCGCGCGCCGCATGACGCCGCGGGCGGAATACGAGGCGCGCCTGCGGGCGCGACGCAGCGAGCGCGCCGCGCTGGCGGCGCGGATCGAGCGCGTGTCGTACCTCCGCATGGCGGCGTTCGGCGCCGGCCTCGTCCTGCTCTTCCTCGCGTTCGACTTCCGCCTCGTGCCGCGCTGGCTCGTCTGGCTGCCGGCGATCGGGTTCGCGGGGCTCGTCGTCGCACACCAGCGGGCCCGCCGCGCCGAGCGCCGCGTCGCGCGCGCCGTGCGCTTCTACGAGCTCGGCGTGGCGCGTCTCGACCACGCGTTCGCGGGGCAGGGGGTGGCGGGCGAGCGCTTCCTCGATCCCGCGCATCCCTACGCCGCGGATCTCGATCTCTTCGGACGCGGCTCGCTCTTCGAGCTGCTCTGCACGGCGCGGACGCAGGCGGGCGAGGAGACGCTCGCGCGCTGGCTGCTCACGCCGGCGGCGCCGGCCGAGGTGCGCGCTCGGCAGCACGCGGTCGGCGAGCTGCGCGCGCGCCTCGACCTCCGCGAGGCGATCACGCTCCTCGGCGAGGACGTTCGCGGCGTCGTCGACCCGGCGGCGCTCGCGGCGTGGGCGACGGCCGCGCCGTGGCGTCCGGCGGCGCTCGAGCGCGGGCTCGCGGCGGCGCTGCCGGTGCTCACCTGCGCCGCCGTGGCGGCGTGGGACCTCGGAGCGCTCGGACCGTGGCCGATGCTCCTCGCCGGCGCGGCGCAGATCGCCTTCGCGCTGCGGATGCGCGCGCGGGTGCTGCCCGCCATCCGCCACGCCGCGCAGCCGGCCGTGCATCTGGCGCTCCTCGCCGATCTCCTCGCCGAGCTCGAGCGCGCGACGTTCGAGGCGCCCGGGCTCGTCGCGCTCCGCACGGCGATCACGAGCGCCGGCGAGGCGCCGTCGCGGCGCATCGCGCGCCTGCAGCGGCTCGTGAACCTCCTCGACGCGCACCGCAACCAGGTGTTCGCGATCGTGTCGTTCGCCCTCCTCTGGCGCACGAACTTCGCCCTCGCGATCGAGTCGTGGCGCGCCGAGTCGGGGCCGGCGGTGCCGCGCTGGCTCGCCGCGATCGGCGAGCTCGAAGCGCTCCTCGCGCTCGCGAGCCACGCGTTCGAGCACCCGGACGATCCGTTCCCGGAGCTCGTTGCTGCGTTTCCGCGCTTCGACGGCGCCGGGATCGGCCACCCGTTGATCCCGGAGGAGCGTTGCGTGCGGAACGACCTCCACCTCGACGATGGGTGTCGGGTGCTGATCGTGAGCGGCTCCAACATGTCGGGCAAGAGCACGCTGCTCCGGACGGTCGGCGTGAACGTCGTCCTCGCGCTCGCCGGCGCCCCGGTCCGCGCCCGCCGGCTCGTGCTCACGCCGTTCGCCGTCGGCGCGGCGATCCGCATCACCGACTCGCTGCAGGACGGGACGTCGCGCTTCTACGCCGAGGTGAAGCGCCTGAGCCGGATCGTCGACCTCGGCGCCGGGCCGTTGCCGCTTCTCTTCCTCCTCGACGAGATCCTGAGCGGCACCAACTCGCACGACCGCGCGATCGGCGCGGAGGCGATCGTGAGGACGCTCGCCGCGCGCGGCGCGCTCGGACTCGTCACGACGCACGACCTCGCCCTCGCGCGCATCGCCGACGGCCTCGGCGCGCCCGCCGCCAACGTCCACTTCGAGGACCACCTCGAGGACGGGCAGATGTGCTTCGACTACACGATGCGCCCGGGGGTCGTGACCAGGAGCAACGCGCTCGCCCTCATGCGCGCGGTCGGCCTCGAGGTGTGAGCGCGACGGACATCGCCGATGATGTCATTCGTTTCAGGCGAGCGTTTCGGGCTGCCCGAAGCAGCTCGAACACGGACAGGCCCTGCCGGCGCCTCGCACTCCCCCGGTCGTAACGCCGCTCAACAGACGGAGGAAACGCCTTCGCTCCGCTCGGCGCAATCACATCGAGGCTATCGTTCGAACCAAGGATGATGATGGCCGCCGACTCTGGGAGGAGCGAGGCGCGAAGCGCGAGCGGGTTGGGGGCGGGACGGTGATCGGGGGCGAGGTGGGATCGCCGGCAGCGCCCGTCCGGTTCGCGCCGTTTCGGCAGCCTGCGGCGCTTGGCTGAAACGCCGGACGCCCACCATGCGTGCGAGAACCGCGGGCGCCGAGGCGATCCCGCCTCGCCCCCGCGCAGCCCGTCGCGCCTACCGCCTCGCACTCCCCTCAGCACCAGCGGGCGAGCAGCAGCGACAGCGCCATCGCGACGCCGATCGCGACGACGGCGCGGCGCATGAACGTGCGGCCGAGTCGCCGCGCTACCCGGCCGCCGCCGTACCCGCCGAGCACCTGGCCGACGATCATCACGAGCGCATCGGGCCACGCGACTGCACCCTTGGCGACGAAGTAGACGGACGCGATGCCGTTGATGCAGAGGGCGGCGAAATTGCGGAGCCCGATCATGTGATGGATGTCGGTGAAGCCGACGAGGCCGAGGACCGCGAGCGTCATGATGCCGATCCCCGCGCCGAAGTAGCCGCCGTAGATCGCGACGGCGAGCTCGAAAGCGACGACCCACGGCCACGCGTCGAGCGGCGGGACCCCCTGGGTGGACCGGGGGGCACGCGCGGGCCGGAAGCGACGGACGGTCGCGACGATCGGTCCCTGTGCGGCGAAGATCACCGTCGCGAAGAGGATCAACCAGGGCACGAGCGCCGCGAACACGCGCTCCGGCGTCCGCAGCAGGAGGAGCGCCCCGACGAGGCCGCCCGCGAGCGACGGGGGCACGATGAGGAGCATCCAGCGACGGATCGGTCCGAGGTCCCGTCGGAAGGCCGCCATGGCGGCGAGCGCGCCCGGACAGAGCGCGACGGTGTTGGTCGCGTTGGCGACGATCGCGTCGCGTCCGAGCCAGAGGAGGACGGGGAACGAGACGAGCGTGCCGCCGCCCGCGAGAGAGTTGATTGCGCCGGCGACCGCGCCGGCGCCGAAGAGCACGGCGATCTCGAGCGCGCTCAGCGGGGCGTCCTCGCGGGCATCGCACGCAGAGAGCACGCGCGTCCGCCGGTCGCAACCGCGGAGCGAAGCTAGGGAAGCAACGGGGCGAGGAGCGTGCCGCTACTCCTCGCCCCCGCCGTCATCGCCGCGCGCTCCCCCAACGTCATCCCCGACCTCGTCGTCGCCCGGGATGTCGACGCCCTCGATGCCCGCGCCGCCTTCCGGCGCCGCGCCCGCGCCGAGCGCCGCGGCGCCGACCGCCGCCTGCGGGCTCGCCCCCGGCGACGGCTTCGGCGCGTCGCGGAAGTCGGCGCGCTTCTTGTCGATGCGATCGTAGACGTAGGGCTTCACCACGTAGACGAGGCCGCTACCGACCGACGCGACGAACGCCTTGGCATTCGGGTCTCCGGCGGGCTCGGGACCGCGCGCGCCGACCAGCGTGCCGAGCGTCTTGCCGTCGGCGTCCCGCAGGACGACCGTCATGTCCGGCGTGGCGAGCCCGTACTCGCGGAGATCCGTCTTCGGGTCCTCGCTCATGATATCGGTGCCCTTGAAGCCGGCGACGTCGTCGAGAAAGCGCGTCATCGTGGGCTGGCGCTCGGCGCCCTCGCCGGGATCCTCGACGTGCCAGGCGCCGTCGCGCTTGGCGAGCGTGAAGCCGTTTCCGTCCTTGCGGGTGACGGCGATCGCCGCGACCCGGTCCTTTCCGAGGCCGGCGAGGACGGTCTTGTCGCGCAGCGTGTTGACCGGCTTGTCGAGGTTCTTGAGCGCGTAGTCGGGCAGGGTCACGACCGTCGCGAGCTCGGCGCGCTTCGCGTAGATCGCCTTCTTGTTCGGGTCGTCGTCCTTGAAGGCGCCGAGCAGCAGGGTCTTCTGCGCGGCGTCCTTGCCGAGCCACACCGCCACCCGGAGCTGTGGGCTCGTGAGGCCGTATTTCCCGAGATCGGCTGTTGCATCGTCGCTCACGAAGTCCTCGGCGCGCAGCCCGCGGATGCTCGCGAGGAGCGCGCGCATCTCCGCCGGGTCGGCGGGGTAGGCGCCCGGCTGCGTGATGCGCCACGCGTCGCCGTCGCGCTCGGCCGTGATCGTGGCGCCGCCCTTCGTGATCTCGACCTTCCGGACGTCGGGGTCCTCGAAGCCGACGAGGCGCTTGTCGCGGAGATCCTTCACCTGCTTCTTCATGGCGCTCTGGAACGCCATGGTGCCGATGTAGACCTTCGGGTCGTCGCCCTTCTGGAGGTAGGCCGACGAGCCGATCTGGGTCGTCTTGCCGACCTTGATCGGCGGCAGCGAGCCTTCCTTCAGCGAGAGCGTGACCGTCGCTTCGGGGGGCGCCAGGCCGTACGACGCGAGCTTGTCGCCGACGTCGTCGAGCGTGCGGGAGACGTCGGCCTCGGCGATCGCGACCAGCATGTTGTTCACGACCGGGTCGTCGGCGTCGGCGGCGACCGGCTGGGTGAGCCGCCAGTGGCCCTCGGCGCTCTTCTCGAGGACGATCGTACGGTCGGAGTAGGCGAGCGTGATGCCCGTCACGTCGTCTTTCTTCAGCGCGACGAGCTTCTTGGCCTCCGCTTCGCGCTCCTGGCTCGGGCGCTCGACGAACCAGAGGTAGGCGCCGAGCGCGATGAGGACGAGGAAGAGGAGGAGCGTGTTCCGCGGCTTCACTTCGTGCTCCGGCGCCACCACACGGTGAGGCCGAGGAACAACAGGAGCTCGGGAAGCACCAGCACCGACAGGTAGAAGATGCGGCGCGTCTCCGCGGGACCGAGCTGCGCGCGCGACGCCTGGATGGCGCGCGGCCGGATCGAGATCTGCTGCTCCTCGCCGCCGAGCCACGCCATCATGTTGAGCACGAGGTCGCGGTTGAAGAGCTGCCCGAAGAACTGGTTCGACGCGAAGTCGGCGTCGCCGACCACGACGAGCTTCGTTTCGCCTTCCTTGTCGAAGCCCATCTCCTTGTGCTTGCCGGTGACGGCGACGGCGAGCGAGACCGGCCCCTTGATGTCCTTGTCGTCTTGCGCCGCCTCGCCGCGCTTGAAGACGCCCTCGACGTCGCTCTCCGCCCACGCCGACGGGCTCGACTTGACGATTTCGATCGCGCTCACGCCCGGCTTGCCGGCGGCGTCGGCTTGGACCGCGCGCGCCATCGGGAAGATCGTACGCTCGGTGAAGCCCTGCGTGATGGGGTGCGTGCCGTACGTCGAGGCGAGGATCTGGAGCCCGAGTGCCGGGCCCTGGAAGAGGCGCACGACCTGGTCGACCACGACCGTGTCGGTCAGCTTCACGCCCCACGGCTGCAGGAGCTCGCCGAGCTGCTGGCCGCGCGACGGCGGCACCAGGAAGAGCGCCGACCCGCCCTTTTTCAGGTACTCGCGGATCTGCGTCACCTCGTGGTCGAAGAGGGGGCGCTCGGTCGCCGCGATCACGAAGATGCTGCACTCGGCCGGCACCGACGCCTCGCTCGCGAGCAGCACCTTGCGGGTATCGTAGTTCTCGTTGCGGAGCGCGTCTTGCAGCGCCGAGGCGCCGCGCGCGTCGCGGTTCTCGGGGTCGGCCTCGCCGTGGCCGTCGAGGAAGCAGACCATCTTCTTGGTGCCGGCGGTCGCCTTGATGAGCCCGTTGGTGATCGACTCCTCGCTGATGTCGCGCGTGACCGTCGCGGTGCGCTTGTCCTCGCCGGCGGGATCGCCGTACTCGATGAAGAGGAACGGGATCTCGGTGACCTTGTAGCGTTCCGCGAGGTCGCGATCCTTCACCGGGTCGACCATGCGGTAGCTGAAGTTGTTGGAGGCGTTCTTGTAGCTGTCGAGCAGGTCGTCGATGATCGGGTCCATCCCGCCTTCGGTGAAGGCGTACACCGTGACCGGCTTGCCGGCCTTGTCGATGGTGGACAAGACGTTGGTCGACTGCGACGACAGCGAGAAGACGTTTTCCTTCGTGAGGTCGAAACGGTGGTTGTGGCGGGCCGCGAGGTAGTTCAGCGCGACCAGGATCGCTACGAAGATGAGCGAATAGGCGACGGCGTTGGCGCCGTACTTCGTCGATCGCTCACCGAGGAAGGTGCTCAGGCTCTCGCGGCTCGCGGTCAGGTACAGCACCAGCAACAGCAGCCCGAGGCCGACGTGCACGAGAACGTAGCCCGAGGCGGCCGGAGCGACCGCGTAGGCGACCAGACCGAAGGCCAGGAGGACGATGCCCCACAGGCCGAAGAGCGACGTCGAGCGACTCCCCACGTCTACCTCCAGCGAATCGATTCCACCGAGCGGTGGGTGAGGAAGAGCGCCAGCACGATGACCGTCGCGAAATAGAGGAGGTCCTTCGTGTCGATGACGCCTTTCACCATCTGCGCGAAGTGCTCGGTGAGGGACACGTACTTGAGGATCGCGCCCATGACCTCGCCTGCGGAATCGGCGGGCCAGGCGATGATGTAGAACAGCAAGAGCGAGACGAGGCAGCTCACCGCCGCGATGATCTGGTTCTCGGTGAACGACGAGGTCAGCACTCCGACTGCGACGAACGCCGTCGCGAGCAGGAGGAGCCCGAAGTAGCCGGCGAGGATCACGCCCATCTCGGGGTTGCCGTAGACCATGAGGATCAGCGCGTAGACGAACGTCGTCGCGACCATGATCGCGACGAAGACGAACGCGCCGAGGAACTTCCCGAGCACGATCTCCGAGACGCGGAGCGGCGACGTGAGGAGCAGCTCGTAGGTGCCCGCCTTCTTCTCCTCGGCGAGGCTCCGCATCGTGATCACCGGCACCAGGATCACGAGGATCACCGAGAGATTGTGCAGGAGCGGCGCGATCACGAACTCGTTGAGGTTCAGCCGCTCCAGCACCTGCGGGTTCTGCTGCGCCGAGTAGATCGTGAGCAGCATGTTGAAGCGGGCGAGCAGGTTGAAGAAGAACCAGCCGCCGAGCAGCAGGTAGCCGGTCAGCACGACGTAGGCGATCGGCGACACGAAGTACGAGCGGATCTCGCGGCCCGCGATGGTGAAGACGTTTCTCATGCCGTCGCCTCCGCGGCGTGGTCGGCGTCGTGCGCCTTGGCGATGGCGCGCAGGAACACGTCTTCCAGCGTGCCGCCGCTCTTGAGGGTCCCCATCTCCTGCTCGAGCACGACCCGGCCTTCGTTGATGATCACGACCTTCTCGCAGATCTGCGACACCTCGGGCAGGATGTGGGTCGAGAGGATGATCGTGCGCTGGCCCGCGAGCTGCTGGATGAGAGCGCGGATCTCGCGGATCTGGATCGGATCGAGGCCGATGGTCGGCTCGTCGAGCACCAGCACCGGCGGATCGTGGATCAGCGCCTGCGCCAGTCCGGCGCGCTGCCGGAAGCCCTTCGAGAGGTGGCCGAGAAGCCGGTGGCGCACCGACTCGAGCCCGCAGGTCTGGATCACGCGGTCGATCGCGTCTTCGATGGCGCCGCGGGCCATGCCCTTGATGCGCGCGACGAAGCGCAGATACGCCTCGGCGGTCATCTCGGTGTAGAGCGGCGGGTTCTCGGGCAGGTAGCCGATCCGCCGCCGCACCTCGGCGCTCTCGGTGAAGACGTCGAATCCCGCGACCTTCGCGGTGCCGCTCGTCGCCGGCAGGAAGCCGGTGAGGATGCGCATGGTCGTGGTCTTGCCGGCGCCGTTCGGACCGAGGAAGCCGAGGATCTGACCTTGTGCGGCGGTGAAGCTGATGTCGCGGACGGCGACGAAATCGCCGTACCGCTTGGTGAGGTTACGAACCTCGAGCATCGGAGCTCCGGTACGTCATGTGTGCGTTGACTGGTCGCTGGCCTTGGTCGCGAGGAAAACGGGCGGACAAGTAACGGCGGGGTCCGGGGTTGTCAAGATAACTTGCCGCGATGGACGCGACCGCGGCGTTCGCATAACCCTCGCCGGAGACGGCATGACTGGACGGAAGAAACCGCCCGAGGAGCAGCTGGCGTTCGGGCCGCGCGGAGCGCCGCCGCCCGTCGCGGGGCCCGCGCGGCTCTATCTCGTCGACGCGAGCGCCTACGTCTACCGCGCCTTCCACGCGATCCCGTTCCTGTCGACGTCGCGCGGCGTACCGACGAACGCCGCCTACGGTGTCACCACCATGCTGCTGAAGCTCCTGAAGGACGAGCGCCCGACGCACCTCGGGCTCGTGTTCGACGCGCCCGGCGGCTCGTTCCGCGACGAGCTCTACGCCGACTACAAGGCGAACCGCTCCGCCATGCCGGACGAGCTCGTGCCGCAGCTCGGCCTCATCCGGCGGGTGGTCGAGGCGCTGCGGCCGCGTGTCGTCGAGATGCCCGGCGTCGAGGCCGACGACGTGATCGGCACGCTCGCGAAGCGCGTCGCGGCGGCGGGGGGCGAGGTCGTGATCGTGACCGGCGACAAGGACTTCCAGCAGCTCGTCGGACCCCGCATCACGCTGCTCGACCCGATGTTCGACAAGCGGATCGGCCCCGATCAGGTGCGCGAACGCTACGGGATCGAGCCCGAGCGCTGGGTCGACGTGATCGGCCTCATGGGCGACGCGATCGACAACATCCCCGGCATCAAGGGCGTCGGCGAGAAGACGGCGTCGGCGCTGATCCGGCACGCGGGCTCGCTCGAGGCCCTGCTCGCCGATCCCGAGAGCCTCGGGAAGAGCGGCATCCGCGGTGCGGCCGGGCTCGTCGCGAAGATCCGCGAGCACGCCGAGCAGGCGGCGCTCGCGAAGCGGCTCGCGACGATCCGCTGCGATCTCGCGGTCGCCGAGACGCTCGACGACTTCCGCTACCCCGGTCCCGACCGCGTCCGCCTCGAGGATCTCTGCCGCGAGCTCGAGTTCCACCGGTTGCTGCGCGAGATCCCGCAGCTCGACGTGGTGCCGCCGGAGGGCGAGGGGCCCTCGTGTCCGGTCGCGCTCGACGGCCGCGAGGGCGCCGAGGTGCTGCCGGAGGTCGCGGCGGCGACGACGATCGGCTTCTTCGTCGACGCGACGACCGAGAGCGCCATGCGCGCCGCGCCGAGCGCGATCACGGTGGCGCCGGCCGCGGACGCGCACGTGACGGGGCCGGCGCCGGTCGACGCGCCGGGTCCGATCCGCGACGCGCTGACGTCGGCGGCGGTCGAGAAGGTCGGCGAGGACGTGAAGCGCGCGCTCATCGTCCTCGAGCGCCACGGAGTGACGCTCGCCGGACCGCTGTTCGACGTCGGGGTCGCGTCGTACGTCCTCGACCCGTCGCGCGCGAGCCACGGGGTCGCCGAGCTGGCGCGCCATTTCCTCGGCATGGCCGCCCCGGGAGAGGACGCGCCGATCCGGCCGGCATGGACGGCGCGCACGGCCCTCGCGCTCCGGCCCGTGCTCGCGCGCGCCCTCGAGGAGCACGACGCGCTCGCGCTCTTCCGCGACGTCGAGATGCCGCTCCTCCGGGTGCTCGCCGCGATGGAGCGGCGCGGCGTGCGGGTCGACGCCGAGGCGCTCGCGAAGCTCGCGACCGGGTATCGGGCCGCGCTCGCCGCGATCGAGGCGGCGATCTACGAGCTGGCGGGCGGTCCCTTCAACATCAACTCGCCGATCCAGCTCCGCGAGGTGCTGTTCGAACGCCTGAAGATCCCGACCAAGGGCCTGCGCAAGGGCAAGACCGGCATCTCGCTCGACGTCGATGCGATGCACAAGCTCGCCGCCGGGCATCCGCTGCCGGCGAAGATCCTCGAGCACCGCGCGCTCACCAAGCTGCTTTCGACCTACGTCGACCCGCTGCCGCAGCTCATCCACCCCGAGACCGGCCGCATCCACACCTCGTTCAACCAGACGGTGGCGGCGACCGGGCGCCTGTCGTCGACCGAGCCGAACCTCCAGAACATCCCCATCCGGACCGACGAAGGCCGCCGCATCCGCGCCGCCTTCGTCCCGGCCCCCGGCAAGATGCTGATCGGCGCCGACTACTCGCAGATCGAGCTGCGCGTGCTCGCGCACCTCACCGGCGATCCCGTGCTCGTGCAGGCGTTCACGACCGGCGAGGACATCCACACCCGGACCGCCGCCGAGGTCTTCGACGTGCTGCCGCCGCTGGTCACGGCCGAGATGCGCCGGCGCGCGAAGGTCATCAATTTCGGCATCATCTACGGGATGGGGGCGCAGCGCCTTTCGCGCGAGCTCGCGATCCCGCTCGCGGACGCGCAGCGCTACATCACGAACTACTTCGCGCGCCTGGAGGGGGTGACCCGTTTCATCGAGACGACGCTCGCCGAGGCGCGCCGCCAGGGCTTCGTCTCGACGCTGCTGCGGCGCCGGCGCTATCTTCCCGAGCTCTCGAGCGGCGACGACAACCTGCGCGCGTTCGCCGAGCGAACGGCCATCAACACGCCCGTCCAGGGCTCGGCCGCCGATCTCATCAAGCTCGCGATGGTGAAGCTCGAGGCGCGGCTCACCGGCGAGCGGCTCCCGGCCGCGATGATCCTCCAGGTCCACGACGAGCTCGTCTTCGAGGCCGAGGCGGCCGCGGTCGGCGAGGTCTCCGAGGTCATCCGGCACGAGATGGAGGCCGTGATGCCGCTCGCCGTGCCTCTCACCGTCGACGTCCGGGCGGGCGCGAGCTGGGACGAGGTGCACTGAAGCGCCCCGCGGCGACCCGCGCGCCGCGCCTTTCCGGTCGCATGCCCGCGCCCGATGTGCTAGCCACGACCCATGCTCGACTACGTGTGGGACCAGGCCCGGGTACTGTTCGACAACATCCGCCAGGAGACGAGCGAACGCGGCCTCCTGCCGCTCCTCGAGCCGGTGGCGCCGTTCAACAGGTCACCGCTGCTCCTCCCGCTCGTGGTCGCGGGCTCGCTGATCTCGCTGATCTTCCTTTCCGGGATCGCGATCGGGGCGTTCGCGGCGCTCTTCACGGCGCTGCTCGCGCTCTACCTGCTCTTGAGCGAGGTGTTCGGCGTCTCGCTCGAGCTGCACCCGTTCCCGGCCTGACGAGGAACGATCGCCGCCGTCGCGCCCGGGACGGCCGCGGGGGCCGCTACGCCGCGGGGACGTAGCGGCTGATCGTGTCGACGACGCAGCCCGGACGCTCCGCGCCCTCGATCTCGACGGTCACGCGCACGGTCGCTTGAACCGCGCCGCCCTTCACGTCCTCGACCTTGAGGAGCTCGCCGCCCCCGCGGACACGCGCTCCGACCTTCACCGGCGCCGGGAACCGCAGCTTGTCGGCGCCGTAGTTCACCCCCATGGAGATGCCGTGCACCTCCATGATCTGGGGCAGGAAGAGATTCACGAGCGACATCGTGAGGTAGCCGTGGGCGATCGTGCCGCCGAACGGGCCGCGCTTCGCGCGCTCGGGGTCGACGTGGATCCATTGGTGGTCGCCGGTCGCGTCGGCGAAGCGGTTCACGCGGTCCTGCGTGATCTCGAGCCAGTCACTGTAGCCGAGATGGGTGCCGACCGCGCTCGCGAGCTCGCGGGGATGCTGGAAGATGGTGGCCATGCGGCTCAGTTCCACAGCGCGGCCGCGCTGTCGAGGTGTCCGGGGTGCGACGCCCGCGAGCGCCGCGCGAGCGGCTCCCACGGTTCCCCCGCGTCGCACCCCGAGATCACTTCCTCGCTTGCACGAGTCGGCCGGCGCGGCAACGGGAAACCGCCGAGCGAGCGCAGATTTTGTGCGCCCGATCGGCGCAGATGCTTCTCGTGGAGGACGGCGAGGTGGCCCGTGCGAGGGAGATCGTCTCATCCGCCGCGGCCGGGCTCGGCGACCACGCGCGTGGTGAATTCTCGGAATTCAGGGTTGCCGGTCCCGGCCGCGACCGCTAAATCCTTGGCCCCATGACCGAACAAAAAGCGACCAACATCGTCTGGCACCAAGGCAACGTCACGCGCGCGGATCGCGAGAAGATCAACGGGCACAAGGCCTGTACCGTGTGGCTGACCGGACTCTCCGGCTCCGGCAAGTCGACCATCGCGGTCGACCTCGAGAAGCGCCTGTGGGAGCGCGGCGTCAAGACCTACATCCTCGACGGCGACAACATCCGGCACGGCCTCAACAAGAACCTCGGGTTCTCGCCCGAGGACCGCACGGAGAACATCCGCCGCATCGGCGAGGTGGCGAAGCTCTTCACCGATGCCGGCGTGGTGGCGCTCACGGCCTTCATCTCGCCCTATCGCGCCGACCGCGACCAGGTGCGGAAGATCATGGACGACGGCGATTTCGTCGAGGTGCACGTCGATTGCCCCGTCGAGGTCTGCGAGCAGCGCGACGTGAAAGGCCTCTACAAGAAGGCGCGCGCCGGCGAGATCAAGGAGTTCACCGGCATCTCGGCGCCGTACGAGGCCCCGACCAGGCCCGAGCTCACCATCAACACGGCGGGACAGACCGTCGAGGAGAGCGCGAAGCAGATCCTCTCGTACCTCGAGCAGAAGGGCATCGTCCCGCGCGCCTGACGCCTGGCGTCCTCCCTCAGGCGCCGAGGGCCTTCTGGAACCCCGGACGCGCCGCGAGGCGGTCCCAGTACGCGGCGACGTTCGCATGCTCGGCGCCGACGCAGCCGAGCATGCGCGCCGCCATGAGGAAGTAGCCCATCATGATGTCGGCGCCGGAGAGCGCGCCGCCGACCAGGTACTCCTTGCCCTGCAGCGCCCGCTCCAGCACGTCGAGCGTGTTCTTCGCGCGCACGCGGCCGTCGGCGGCCACCTGCGGAAGGCGGTCGGCTTCGGGGAGGAACATGGTGTGGCGGGCGATGTCGCCGATCGGCGGGAAGGCCGTCGCTTCCGCGAAGTGCACCCACTGGAGGTACGTGCCGCGCTCCGGATCACCGATGGGCGGCGCCAGGCGTCCCTTGCCGTACTTCTCGATCACGTACTCGAGGATCGCGCCCGACTCGAACATCACCATGCCGTCGTCGGCGAGCGTCGGGAACTTTCCGGCCGGCGTGTCCTGCTCGAACGAGTGGCGCGGCGGCTTGAAGGGGACCGTGGCGAGCTCGTACGGCACGCCGAGCTCTTCGAGGAGCCAGATGATGCGGATCGAGCGGGTGAGCTGCGCGTGGTAGAGCGTGATCATCGTCGGTGCCTCCGGGGTCGCTGGGATGGGCGGTGCGTATGCGTCGCCCGTCGTCGGGTCAAGACGGTTGCGCCGTAGCCATCCGGTCCTGCCGGTTGCGGGGGCAGGGGCGGGCTCAGAGGTTGTGAAGAAATCCCCGGACCGAGCCGGGCGAAGAGCGCCGAGCAGCGCAAGGAGCAACCCGCAGGAATACCTGGAAGGTATTCCGAGGACGTGCGACGCCGCGATGCGACGGCGCTC
>JADLHM010000080.1 GCA_020848745.1 Deltaproteobacteria bacterium
GATTTCCGCGCTCGTCAGAGCGCGGCCCCATTGAAGCGCAGAAGCATCCCCGACTTGCACTCACTGGGTAAGTGTATTTCCGCGCTCGTCAGAGCGCGGCCCCATTGAAGCTTCTTCGCCTTCACACCTACGTCGGTGTTCGCGGCGATTTCCGCGCTCGTCAGAGCGCGGCCCCATTGAAGCCGTAGGTCCTTCCGCCGCCACGACTCGCCGCACTGCGAGATTTCCGCGCTCGTCAGAGCGCGGCCCCATTGAAGCTGCTTCATGCATGTAGCGTATTGATTCTGTTATGTGTATTTCCGCGCTCGTCAGAGCGCGGCCCCATTGAAGCAGGATGCTCTGACAACTGTTTGCCCCGAGCATGTCCGTATTTCCGCGCTCGTCAGAGCGCGGCCCCATTGAAGCCCCCTTTCAGCCAGCTTCCCCGGTCTGCTGGCGGTAGAATTTCCGCGCTCGTCAGAGCGCGGCCCCATTGAAGCCACCAAACGCAAAAGGGTTTCGACCGTGGGGGTTAGCATTTCCGCGCTCGTCAGAGCGCGGCCCCATTGAAGCTGCGACGAGCGGGTCGAGCGCATCGGTGGTGGTGGTCTATTTCCGCGCTCGTCAGAGCGCGGCCCCATTGAAGCATGGTGGTGGCGTACAGCCTCGAAAGCTTCGGCTGGGATTTCCGCGCTCGTCAGAGCGCGGCCCCATTGAAGCATTCTTGAGTGTCGCCACGTCCACTATGTCATCATCCTGATTTCCGCGCTCGTCAGAGCGCGGCCCCATTGAAGCGCAACGCAATTGCGGGAAAGGTCGGGATACTGACATGATTTCCGCGCTCGTCAGAGCGCGGCCCCATTGAAGCGCAAAGGCATGTCGCACGTCTAACCGGAAAATCACAATTTCCGCGCTCGTCAGAGCGCGGCCCCATTGAAGCACACTAGTGGACGCGGGCGCCCGGAAACCCCACTAGGCGATTTCCGCGCTCGTCAGAGCGCGGCCCCATTGAAGCCAAAACCACGGAGAGCTGTATTCGCCGCCTGGTCGAAGATTTCCGCGCTCGTCAGAGCGCGGCCCCATTGAAGCTCCGCATGGCAATTGACGCCAACCGGGAAATTGAGACATTTCCGCGCTCGTCAGAGCGCGGCCCCATTGAAGCACGATGTACTCCATCACGACGTCGAGCGTGGTGTCCTGATTTCCGCGCTCGTCAGAGCGCGGCCCCATTGAAGCTAGAGGAGATGCACGTCCCACGACCCCGATCCACCGGGATTTCCGCGCTCGTCAGAGCGCGGCCCCATTGAAGCTTCGTTAATCGAATGGTGTGCTGCTGTTTATGCCACAATTTCCGCGCTCGTCAGAGCGCGGCCCCATTGAAGCCTCATCGACTCCACGTCGCAGGAGTGGCACACCCTATTTCCGCGCTCGTCAGAGCGCGGCCCCATTGAAGCCAACACATGCGTCCCGTCGCCGGAGAGCTGCGCCTTCATTTCCGCGCTCGTCAGAGCGCGGCCCCATTGAAGCGAGGGGGGCTATGGCGCGTACACCGAAGAAGCTCCCCGATTTCCGCGCTCGTCAGAGCGCGGCCCCATTGAAGCCCGGCCGCGGACGGGGTATCGTGGCGCTCATCGCCCCATTTCCGCGCTCGTCAGAGCGCGGCCCCATTGAAGCCTGTCACTGGCCTTCTCGGAGCCGCGCGAGCGCGACGGATTTCCGCGCTCGTCAGAGCGCGGCCCCATTGAAGCCCGACACGCCGCCCGCGCCGATGCCCACCGGCGAGCGATTTCCGCGCTCGTCAGAGCGCGGCCCCATTGAAGCGCAATTTGCGCGGGGTAACTGGTCGAAGACGCAGGATATTTCCGCGCTCGTCAGAGCGCGGCCCCATTGAAGCATCAAGCACCGCGTCACGAACGCGCCCGTCGGGCTCGTATTTCCGCGCTCGTCAGAGCGCGGCCCCATTGAAGCAGCTCCGGACTCTGCTCGTGTGAGCCGTAGCCCTCGCATTTCCGCGCTCGTCAGAGCGCGGCCCCATTGAAGCCAGCTCAGGGCCACGACGCTCCACTGCACGCCGCATTTCCGCGCTCGTCAGAGCGCGGCCCCATTGAAGCCTCGAAGCCTGGCGTGATCCCATCCAGATCGAAGGAGATTTCCGCGCTCGTCAGAGCGCGGCCCCATTGAAGCTCGATCGCGCGAAGCTGCTTCTCGCTTTCCTTCTGGATTTCCGCGCTCGTCAGAGCGCGGCCCCATTGAAGCCCGGTGCCCGTGCGACCCCCGAGCACGACGAGTTGGCCCGATTTCCGCGCTCGTCAGAGCGCGGCCCCATTGAAGCAGCCCCCTCCTCGGCTTCGCCACAGGCGGCATGGTGAATTTCCGCGCTCGTCAGAGCGCGGCCCCATTGAAGCGAGATCGACGACGACCTGGCCGCGTGTCGGGTGCCTGATTTCCGCGCTCGTCAGAGCGCGGCCCCATTGAAGCTACCGGGTTTTCTTCGAGCGCATCGCTTTTACGTCGAATTTCCGCGCTCGTCAGAGCGCGGCCCCATTGAAGCCTCCATGCGGAAGGTCGTCCCCTCGCGCGGGGCGAGGCGATTTCCGCGCTCGTCAGAGCGCGGCCCCATTGAAGCCGCACGAGTTCGGCGAAGCCCAGTGGACCGTGCACGAATTTCCGCGCTCGTCAGAGCGCGGCCCCATTGAAGCCACTGGATCGTCCGCGACGTGGCACCGACCCGATCGAATTTCCGCGCTCGTCAGAGCGCGGCCCCATTGAAGCGCCGTCACGTCGGTGAGCGTGTAGGTGCCGTTGTTGATTTCCGCGCTCGTCAGAGCGCGGCCCCATTGAAGCTTCCAGCGCGTCCCGCTTCTCGGCGAGTACGGCCACGAATTTCCGCGCTCGTCAGAGCGCGGCCCCATTGAAGCGAAAACGGCCACACGCAGGCGTTCGTGAACGGGTTGATTTCCGCGCTCGTCAGAGCGCGGCCCCATTGAAGCTACGTACTGCCTTGACAAGTACGTACAAACTACCCCCGAATTTCCGCGCTCGTCAGAGCGCGGCCCCATTGAAGCGTCTATCGCGATTGGGCGCTCGACTCCGGCGCCTACAGCGCCATTTCCGCGCTCGTCAGAGCGCGGCCCCATTGAAGCATCGCGACGCTGCGCCAACGAGGCGAGGCCATCAACCCATTTCCGCGCTCGTCAGAGCGCGGCCCCATTGAAGCACGAACTCTTCGAGCGCCTGTGACTCGATGAGTGCCTATTTCCGCGCTCGTCAGAGCGCGGCCCCATTGAAGCCTCCACACGGTCGTTGCTTGCTGCTGGTCGGAGGCGAATTTCCGCGCTCGTCAGAGCGCGGCCCCATTGAAGCACCGCGATCGCGACCGAAAAACGTGACAGGAGCGCCGCGTATTTCCGCGCTCGTCAGAGCGCGGCCCCATTGAAGCCAGATGCGCGAAGGTAGGTCGCCGGGATGTGCTTCTGGATTTCCGCGCTCGTCAGAGCGCGGCCCCATTGAAGCGGTCGAAGAATCTTTAGGGTGCTCGTGCGCCGTGGACCATGGAGAGCGCCCGCCCGCCAACTTGACCGCCCCCGGCGCATGCGTAAGACAGGCGCCCCGTGCGCCGTCTCGTAGCGAGCATGCTCGTGATTTCCCTGGATTCCCGCGCGCTCCGCCGCACCGCGCGTGCGGCCGGCGCGCTCGCGTGACGCGCGTCCTCCTCATCTGCCCCGACAAGACGGGGCCGCTCATGGCGGGCTCCGCCATCCGCTCGGTCGAGGTCGCGAGCATGCTGGCGCGCGACTTCGACGTCACGCTCGCCGTGCCCGACGACAGCGAGCCGGTCGCCTCGGCGGCGCGCGTCGTGCGGGTGCCACGGGACTCGACCCTCCCGGCGCTCGTCGACGCCGCCGACTGCGTCATGATCGCCGGCCGCTCAGAGCTCATGACGGCAATACGGAAGCCTCTCGTCGTCGACCTCTACGATCCCTTCATCCTCTCCGACCTCGAGTTCTACGGCGAGGGCTTCGAGGACGCGGGCGGGCGACCGCTCCTGGCACTGCGCTGGCTCCAGCACCACCTCGAGAACGGCGACTTCTTCGTCTGTGCGAGCGAGGCGCAACGCCGCTTCTGGCTCGGGATGCTCGCGGCCGCGGGCCGGCTGAACCACGCCAACTACGCGGCCGACCGCGAGCTCGCGCGGCTCCTGGCCGTCGTGCCGTTCGGCATCACCAACGCGCCGCCGGAGCGCACGGCCCCTGCGGTGAAGGGCGTGATCCCGGGGATCGACCCGGACGACGCGGTCGTATTGTGGGCCGGCGGGCTCTGGAACTGGTTCGACCCGCTGACGCTCGTCGAGGCGCTCCATCGCCTGCGCGCGACCCGTCCGGAGGTCAAGGGGCTCTTCCTCGGCGTCCGCCACCCGAACCCCGACATCGGTAGGATGGAGACGGCGGAGCGCGCGCTCGCGCGCGCCCGTGAGCTCGATCTCGTCGGGCGCGGCGCCTTCTTCATCGATTGGGTGCCGTACGGCGAGCGGCAGAACTACCTCCTCGACGCCAACGTCGGCGTGAGCCTGCACCGCCCCGGCATCGAGGCGCAGTTCGCCTTTCGCACGCGCGTGCTCGACTACCTGTGGGCGGGCCTGCCGATGGTGCTCGGACGCGACGACGACCTCGCGGATCGCATCGAGCGCGAGGGACTCGGCCTCACGGTGCCGTACGGCGACGTCGAGCGGACGGCCGACGCGATCACCGCGATGATCGACGCGCCCGCGACGCCGGAGCGCGCGGCCCGCTTCGCGGCGCTCCGCGCGGAGCTCTCGTGGGCGCGCGTCGTGGAGCCGATCCGCGAGTTCTGCCGCGCCCCGCGCTTCGCCGCCGACAAGGCGCGCGGCGGCGCCTGGGTCGCCGAGGAGGCGCCGCGCGAGCGCATCGTGCACAAAGAGGCCGCGCTCGTCGCCGAGGAGTTCCTCGGGCCGGCACGCGAGCTCTCGCCCGCGCTCGGACGCTACTACGCCGCCGAGCACCGCTTCGTCGCCGCCTACGACGACCTTTGCCGGATCGACGTACTGCCGCGCGTGATCGGCGACCGGCCGCAAGCGGACGTCGTCTTCAGCCTGTGGGACGAGGGTCCGACGCCGGCGCGCGTCGCGCGCGTCTGTGTCGCGCTCTGGCAGATCCCGCAGGACCAATGGCAGCGCTTCGAGTTCCGGCCGATCCCGAACTCGCGCGGGCGATCGTATCGCGTGACGATCGAGGCGCCGTCGACGATCGGCTCGGGCGTCGCCCTCTGGCTCTCCACGCCGGTGGGAGCCGACGCGCCGGCGCCCGCGATGATCGTGCACTACCTCGTGAAGGGCCTGGTTGACGCGCTGCCGATCACCGACGAGTCGTTCCTGTTCCTCCACAACACGACCGTGAGCGACGTCACGGTTCCGGGCGTGGCGGCGCTCGCCTCCGAGGAGGACGTCGCGTCCTCGCTCGTGGGCGCCGACGCCGCCGGCGGCGCGCCGCTTCGCGACGACGCGCTCCGCACCGCGCTCGCCCGCGCGACGGCGACGCTCGCCGCGACGCGGCGCGAGATGGCGGCGCTCGGCGACCGCCTCGCCGACGCGGAGCGCCGCGAGGCCGAGACGCCGCCGCGGGTGCGGCGGATCGTGCGCTTCATGATCCGCGGCGGCCGCGCCGCGAAGCGCCGCGCACGCCGGGCCGCGGGCTTCGTCGCCGCGCTCGGCCTCGCGCTCGCGAGCGTGCCGCTCGTGCTCGCGGTCGGCGCGATGTTCGTCGCGACCGACGCCCGCAACCGCCTCGGGCGCGGCCGCCGCGCGACCGCGCCGCTGCCGCGCACCGATCCGGCGGCGCGCCCGCGCCGCGTCGGCCAGCCGGTGTCGATCGTGATCCCGACATGGAACGGCCGCGAGCTCCTGGAAATGAGCCTACCGCCGCTCGCCGCGGCCCTCGCCCGCCACGCGCCGGGCGGCGAGATCGTCGTCGTCGACAACGGCAGCGAGGATGACACCCGCGAGTGGGTGGCGGCGCACTTTCCCGCGGTGCGGGTGATCGCGCTCCCGACCAACGAGGGATTCGCCGGCGCCACCAACCGGGGCGCGCAGGACAGCCTCCATCCGACGGTCATCCTTCTCAACAACGACATGGTCGTCGAGCCGGATTTCATCCTGCCGCTCCTCGCGGCCATGGACGAGGAGCCCGACGTCTTCGGCGTCTCGTGCCAGATCGACTTCATCGACAAGAACAAGCCGCGCTGGGAGACGGGCAAGGTCCACGCCGAGTGGACCTACGGCACGATCCACCTCTTCCACGTCGACCGCTGGGACGACGCGAGCCTCTACCCGATCTTCTTCGCCGGCGGCGGCGCATCGGCGTACGACCGCGCCAAGTTCCTCGAGCTCGGAGGGTTCGACGAGGCGGTCTTCTCGCCCGTCTACATCGAGGACGTCGAGCTCGGGTATCGCGCCTGGAAGCGCGGCTGGCCGTCGCTCTTCGCGCCGGGAAGTCGCGTCCACCATCGCCACCGCAGCACGACGCGGCGGCGCTGGAGCGAGGACGAGATCTACAGCTTCTTCGTGAAGAACCTGGCGGCGCTCGTGTGGAAGAACGTCGACGACCCGCGCATGCTCGCGCGCCATCTCCTCGGGCTCCTGCTCCTGCCGTTGCGCCTCTGGCGCCAGGCGAACCGGCGCGTCGCGCTCTACACGTGGCGGGGCATGTGGCGGCAGCTGCCGGTGCTGGCGCGGGCGCGCCTGCGCGAGGGACGCGTCGCGCGCGCGCTCGACGACGCGACCATCTTCCACGTCGCGCGCTATCGGCATGCCTATCGCGGCGCGCTCGGCCGCCGTCCGCGCCGGCGCGCCGACGCCCGTCCGCGCGTGCTGATCGTGAGCCCCTACAGCCCCTACCCGCCCGTGCACGGCGGCGCCGTCCGCATCCTCGCGCTGCTCCGCCGCCTGGCGTCCGTCGCCGACGTGACGCTCCTCGCCTACGCCGACACCCAGGCCGAGCTCGATCCCCGCAGCACGGCCGAGCTGCAGCGGATCTGCCGCGACGTCGTCGTGATCGAGCGCGACACGACCGCCGTCGGCGGCGTCCTCTTTCCCAACAAGACGCGCGGCTTCTGCTCGCGGCTCATGCGCGACGAGATCGAGTACTGGCTCGACCGCGAGGACTTCGACGTCATCCAGATCGAGTACACGCACCTGGCGCATCTGATGCCGATGCCCGCCCGCGGCCTCCTGCGGGTGCTGGTCGAGCACGACGTGAGCTTCGTCTCGCTCGCGCGCGCCCGCGCGACCACCGAGAGTGCCGCGGCCAAGATCGCTTTCGCCTTCGACTGGATGCGGATGCTGCGCTACGAGCTCGCCGCCGTCTCGTTCGCGGACCTGGTGCTCACGATGAGCGAGACCGACCGCGACGTGCTCGACGGCTACGTCGACACGCGGCACGTCGTCTCCGTCCCGAACGGCGTCGACTGCCGCGCCTTTCCCTTCGCGGCCGACGGACGCGACCCCGCGTCGATCCTCTTCGTCGGCTTCTTCCGGCACGAGCCGAACGTCGAGGCCGTCCGCTATTTCTGCCGCGAGGTGCTGCCGCGCGTCCGCGCCCGCCTGTCGCACGCCCGCTTCCGGGTCGTCGGCGCGTATCCGCCGGACGTGATCCGCCGCCTCGCCGACGACCCCGCGATCGAGGTGACCGGCCGCGTCGACGACATCGCGGCGTACTACCGCTCGAGCGCCGTCTTCGTAGCGCCCGTGCTCCAGGGCTCCGGCACGCGCCTCAAGATCCTCGAGGCAATGGCGAGCGGCTGTCCCGTCGTGTCGACGACGATCGGCGCCGAAGGTCTCGCCACGCGCTCCGGCGAGGAGCTCGTGCTCGCCGACGACGCCGCGAGCATGGCGGACGCGATCGTGCGGCTCCTCGAGCACCCCGAAGAGAGCGCCGCGCTCGCGCGCCGCGCCCGCGCCCATGTCGAGGCGCGCTTCGACTGGGACATCGTCGCGGCGGGTCTCGCGCGTGCCTACGAGGCGGCGCTGGCGCCGGTGACGGATCCCGCGCTCCCGGCGCCGCCGACCGCGCTCGCGGAGGCCCGCTGATGGCGAATCCCCTCGCGCTCCTGCGCGGCGTCGACTACGTCAACGTCCGCCACGTCCTGGTGATGCAGACGGGGACGATCGAAACGGCGCTCGGCATCGCCGCGAAGCTCCGCGCCGACTTTCCGAACGCGCGCATCGACGGCGTCGTCCGCGACGACGACGCGGCCAAGGTCGGCCCCGACGTCTTCACCCACGTGACCGCCGTCCGCTGGGAGGACCGCCTGAGCATCCTGCGCACGCTCCGTGCCCGGCGCTACGATGCGATCGCGCTCGTCCTGAGCAACGTCGGGAGCCGCGCCTTCCGCGTGCTGCCGTATCTCCTGCGCACCTCGAACTTCCTCCTCTTCAACGAGCACCTCGACTACTTCCCGCTCAAGTGGTCGCGCCTGCCGTCGCTCGCCCAGCACCTGAGCGGCCAGGCGAGCGTGGGGGCGCTCGTGCGCTGGGGCCTCGCGCGCGTCGTCGTGACGCCGCTTGCCGCGCTCTTCCTCGTGCTGACGACGGCGCGGATCGAGCTCCGCGCGCTCCTCAGGCGCTCGCGCCGCCGAGCCGCTTGAGCACCGGCAGCGAGGGCGCGAAGAAGTGCGCGCCCGAGACCGCGCGGCTGAACTCCATGAGGCGATCGTGCACGCCGTCGCCGCTCGTGCCCATCATGCGCGCGAGCATCTGCTCGGGGATGTCGGGGGTGCGGCAATAGGCGATGAAGAAGAGCCCGGCCTCGCTGGCGTTTCCATAGGGAAGCGACTGGCGGACGATCTTGAGCTCCCCGTCGCCGACCTTCAGGTTCGAGCGCGCCGCGTGCGATGTCGGCGGCTTCACGTCGTCGGGAAGCTCCTCCGAGCCTGGCTTGCGCCGCCCGATCACGTCCTCTTGCTCCGCGACCGAGAGTCCGCGCCACTTGGCGAGATCGTGCACGTAGCGCTGCGTGAAGACGTAGCTGCCGCCGGCGAAGGCCGGGTCGTCGTCACCGACGAGCGCCCACTCGGCGCGCTCGTCGGCCTCCTTCGGGTTCTCGGTGCCGTCGATGAAGCCCGTGAGGTCGCGGGCCTCCTTGCGGCGAAAGGCCATGACGTCCTCGACCACCTCGACGAGGTCGCCGAGCCGGCGGCGCGCCTCGAGCACGAAGTCGAAGGTGAGATCACGGAGCGCCGACGTCACGTGCAGGAGCACGTCGCCGCCCGTGCTCGGCGCCCGGCGCCCGCCGGCGTCGAGGGCTTTGAACGGCCGGAGTCCGCGCGGACGCGCGTCCGGCGCGAGCGCGTCCCAGAGCTCCGGACCGATCCCGATCGTGACCGCGAGCTCGGCCGGCCGCGCGCCGGGATCCATCTCGGCGGCGAGCTCCGGGAGCGTCGCGAGCACCGCCGCGACCGCGCGGGCGTCGCGCGCGCGCGCGCGCAGGCGGAAGATCAGGAAGTGCGCGGCGGTCGCGGGCTCGGCAACGATACCGATCTGCGGCTCTGGACGCGTCGTCATGGTGGTGGTTTCTATGCCGAGCCGTCGCCGGCTGCAATTTTCCCGTCCACGGAGGATCCGCCATGACGCCACGCTTCGACCTCACCGACCGGGCCGTCGTCGTGACCGGCGGCAGCCGCGGCCTCGGGCTCGCGATGGCCAACGCCTTCGCCGACCACGGCGCCAACGTCGTCGTCGCGAGCCGCAAGGGCGACGCGTGCGAGCGCGTCGCCGCCGAGATCCGCGCCCGCACGGGCCGGCGGGCGCTCGGCGTCGCCTTCCACGCCGGCCGCTGGGACGACTGCGAGCGCCTCCTCGACGACGCCGCCGCCGCCCTCGGACGGGTCGACGTGCTCGTCAACAACGCCGGGATGTCGCCGCTCTACCCGTCGCTCACGGGGATCGACGAGGACCTCTGGGACAAAGTGCTGGCCGTCAACCTGAAGGGTCCGTTCCGGCTCGCCGCGCTCGCCGCCGAGCGCATGGCGCGCGCCGGCGGCGGCAGCATCATCAACGTGAGCAGCGTCGGCGCCGTGCAGCCGACCGTCGGCGAGCTGCCCTACGCGATGGCGAAGTCGGCGCTCCACACGATGGCCGCGGCCATGGCGCACGACTACGCCGGCCGCGTGCGGGTGAACGTCATCATGCCCGGCGCCTTCCTCACCGACATCAGCAAGGCGTGGCCTCCCGAGATGCGCAGCATGATGGAGCGCCAGATCCCGATGGGCCGCTGCGGCGAGCCCGAGGAGGTCGTCGGCGCCGCGCTCTACCTCGCGTCGGACGCGTCGTCGTACACGAGCGGCGCCGTCATCAAGATCGACGGCGGCTGGGCGTACCGCGCGGGCTGACGGCGCGGTCGCGCAGTCGGCGCGCCGAGTCAGTCGGCCCGCACGCCGAGCCCGAGAAGCGCCGTCGCCGGGTGCGCGAGCAGCCATTCCTGCGCGGCGAAGGGCGCCGCGCCGGGCGCCGGCTCGCGGCGACGATACGAGCCGTCGGGGCGAAGCTCCCACGCGTTCACGGTGTCCTCGAGGTACGGCCGCAGGATCCCGTCGTGGAGGTAACGCACGAGCGCCGGGTTCTCGACCGGCACGAGCGTCTCGATGCGGCGATCGAGATTGCGGCGCATGAGGTCGGCGCTGCCGATGAGCGCTTCCGGGTGGCCGCCGTTCTCGAACCAGAAGATGCGGCTGTGCTCGAGAAAGCGGCCCACCACCGAGACGACGCGCACCGTCTCGCTCAGGCCGCGCACACCCGGCCGAAGGCAGCACATCCCGCGCACGAGCAGGTCGACGCGCGTCCCGGCCGCCGCCACCTCGTAGACCGCGTCGATCAGCTCGGGATCGGTGAACGAGTTCATCTTGAACACCAGGCGCGCCGGCCGTCCGGCGCGCGCGTGGTCGCGCTCGCGGCGCAACCGCCGCAGGATCTCGCTCCGCAGATTCACCGGGGCGACCAGGAGCTTCCGGTAGGAGCGCTGGCGCGAGACGCCGGTCAGGAAGTTGAAGAGCTCGAGGAGGTCCTGCGTGATCTCGGGGTCGCAGGTGAAGAGACCGAGATCGGTGTAGGCGCGCGCCGTCGTCGGGTTGTAGTTGCCGGTGCCGACGTGCGCGTAGGTCCGCAGACGTCCTCCTTCGCGCCGCACGACCAGGCAGATCTTGGTATGCACCTTGAGCTCGGTGAACCCGTAGGTCACGTGCGCCCCGGCGTGCTCCAGCGCGCGCGCCCACACGAGGTTCTTGCTCTCGTCGAAGCGGGCCTTGAGCTCGACCATGACGGCCACCTGCTTCCCCGCCTCCGCCGCCTCGAGCAGCGCCTCGACGATCGGGGAGCGCTCGCCGACGCGATAGAGCGTCTGCTTAACCCCGACGACCGCGGGATCCGACGCGGCCGCGCCCACCATCGTCTCGACCGGATGGAAGCTGTCGAACGGATGGTGCACGAGCACGTCCGCGCCGCGCAGGGTCCGGAAGAGCTCGTCGCCGTGGGCGAGCGCCTCGGGCGCGTGCGGCTTGTGCACCGGCCAGCGGAGCGCCGGGATCGGCAGGTCGGCGAGCTCGTGCAGCATGTCGAAGCCGAGGAGGCCCTCGACCCGGCACACCTCGCGGCGATCGACGTCGAGGAGCCGCGTCAACCGGTCGCGGACGCCGTCCGGCATCTCCTCGCCGACGTCGAGACGCACCGGATCGCCGAAGCGCCGCCGGCGGATCGTCTCCTCGATCATGTCGATCAAGTCGCCCGCCTCGAGCTCGCGGATCTCGATGTCGGCATCCCGCACGACGCGGAAGCGATACGCGCCGGCGAGCGACACCTGCGGGAAGAGATCGTCGAGGTGCTGGCGGATCACGTCCTCCAGCAGCACGAAGGTGTGGCCCCGGCGGCCCACGCGCACCGCGCGCGGCAAGACCGTCGGGATCTTCACGCGCGCGAGCTTGGTCGCCGCCCCGCCGTCGTCGACGGCGACCGCGAGGTTCAAGCTGCGGTTCGAGATGAAAGGCACCGACGGCGCCGGATCGAGGACGAGCGGCGTGCACACAGGAAAGACCTCGCGCTCGAACCAGCGGCGGAGCTCGGTTTGCCGGCGCGCCGGCAGCGCCTCCCACGCCAGGATCTCGACGCCCGACCGCGCCAGGAGCGGCTCGAGGTCGCGGCTCCACGCCTCGCTCGCCGTGCGACGCATGGGCGCAAGGGTCGTGGCGATGCGCTCGAGCTGCTCCTCCGGTCCGAGGCCGTCGGGCGACGTCTCGACGACGCCGCCCTGCAGCTGCTCGATCAGGCCGGAGACGCGCACCATGTAGAACTCGTCGAGGTTCGACTCGAAGATCGCGAGGAACCGGCAGCGCTCGAGCGGTGGGTTCGCGGGATTGGTCGCCTCCGCGAGCACGCGACGGTTGAACTCGAGCCAGCTGAGCTCGCGATTGAAGAAGCGATCCTCGGCGGGGACCACCGCGACCGGCGACGGCTCGGGCGGCGCCGGGCGGCGGCTCTTCGGAGCGATGCGGACGGTCATGGCGCGCTCACCGTGCATCAGGCATCGCACGCGGAGGACGCGGCGACTACCCTCGTCATCGCGATTTCACGAAGCCGTAACGATCGGCCTCTCCGTCATCGGGCCGATGGACGTACGGTACCCTCGGCCGGCCGGCACAACGGAGCGCCGGCTCGGAAATGGAGGATCGGATGGCTGACGGCACGGCGGGAAAAGTGATCTTCATCGGCGCTGCGGGTGAGATGGCGCGGGTGGCGGTCGAGCGCTTCGCGGCGGCGCCCGGGGACCGGAAACTGGTCCTGACCGACATTCGGCCGGAGTTGCTCGCGCCGCTGGCGGCGAAGTTGCCGCCCGGCCGGGCGACGGTCCAACGGCTCGACCTCTTCGACCAGAAGAACCTCCGCGAGGTCGTCACCGGAGCCGCACTGGTGGTGCTCGGCGCGGGCCCGTACATCCGCACCTCCGCGCCGGTGATCGAGGCGTGTCTCGAGGCCGGGGTGCCCTACCTCGACTACGACGACGACGTCGAGAGCACCGAGCACGCGCTCGGCCTGGCCGACCGCGCGAGAGCCGCCGGCATCCCGCTCTATGTCGGCTGCGGCGCCTCTCCCGGCATGTCGAACGTCCTCGCCGTCGATGCCGCGAACGACCTCGACACGGTCGACGACATCGACCTTTGCTGGCTGGTCGGGGAGGAGCGCCCGAAGGTCGGCCGCGCCGTCCTCGAGCATATGGTGCACATCTCGGCCGGCCAATGCGTCACCTGGGAAGGCGGTCGCCGCGTGGTGCACGAGACCTTCGTGGAAACCGGCAAGTTCCCAATCCTCGCCGGAGAGCCTCCCGTGCTGCTCTACGAAACGGCCCACCCGGAACCCGTGACGCTGCCGCGCAAGTACCCCGGGGCGCAGCGCATCCGCTGCGTCGGCGGACTCGACCCCGCTCCGTTGAACGGACTCTTCCGGGGCCTCGGACTGGCCGTACAGGAGGGCAAGATCGGCCACGAGGAGGCCCTCGACTTCATCGAGAGCATCTCCACCGGCGGCTACGGAACGATCGCCGGCTGGACGCACGCCTTGCGCGGCATGGTCGGCCAGGTTCGTCGCGGCGAGAGCAGCGGCTGGACGCTCGCGGCGTTCATCGCGAACTCGGTCGTGCGTCGCCAGAACGCCTACAAGGGCGGCCTGATGGCCATCGCCGGCGGCACCCGGAACGGCAGGTCGGTCCGCTCGATCCGTCGCACGGCGCTTCACCCCGACAGCTCCCTCGCCAACATGGGAGGCGTCACCGGCACGGCGTGCGCGGCCTTCATCGTCCTCGCCCTCGGGGAGGCCGGGAAGCGCTCCGGCGCTTTCGCCCCGGAGGACTGGGCCGGGCCCACGGCCTTCTACCGCGCGCTCGAGTGCGTGGGCGTGCCGCGCCACCGGATCGTCGAGTCGCTGTAGCCCGCGGTCCGCCTCCCCGAAAGGCGCCCGAGATGAAGGACGCAAACGTCGAAGCCAATGCCCGTGCACCTGACGAAAAGAAGAAAATCCTCGTCGCAGGCCCCTACGCGCCTGAGGCACGAGTGTCGTCCTCTTCGGTCGCCCGTACGAGCAGGGGCGTAAACCGAACGGCGGAGCTGCGCCAAAGTGATACGGAGAACCAGGCTGGTGTGCTGCGATTTTTCTTGATCGCGGTGATCGCGCCGTGCGACGTACAGCGCAAATCCATTCCGCTTACGGAGGCCCTCATGAGCGTCGCACGCGTCCTCGTCGCCGTCATGCTCCTGGTCGCCACGTTCGCAACGCCCGCCCGCAGCGAGATCGCGGCCAGCTATACGGCTACGCTTCGCGCCAACAATCTCGGCAAGTTCTGCATCGCGCTCCACTTCGACGACCTCGAGTACGCGCCGTTCGGCACGCCGATCAATTTCTACTCCGCGGACCACACCGACATGATCTGCGACGGCTCGAGCGACGGCGTGACCATCACCATCGCCTGCAAATCGCATCCCGACGACAGCTACATCACGTTCGGCGGCAGCGCGCCCGCGGGAACAACGGGAGCCATCCTGGTCGGGGACGTCTTGCCGTTCGTGATTCCGGTTCCCTCGACCGCAACCGGGTCGTTGCTGGCGGCGCTCGGTCCGGACGTCACCTACACGTTCGACGTCACAACCGTCGTCGATTTTCCGACCGATCCGCCCGTCACGCTCTTCGATTGCACGGTCCCAGAGGGCACGCCCGGGAGCAAGGTTCTGCTCGCGACCGGCGGGGGAGCGCTGAACGTCGTCGGCCCGATCACGACGCCGATCGGCGCGCCGACGATCAGCACGACCGCGACGCACACGGAGTGGGATCCCGCCACCATGACCAACGTGACCCGCAGCGCCACGATCGACGTCGGCTTCGGCGACGTCGGGACCGAAGGCGATACGACGATCTTCTCGGCCTCGAGCTTCCCAGGCGTGCTACCCACCAACTTCACCCTAGCCGCCGGCACCTTCAAGGCCTTCTTCTTCGACGTAAGCACGACGGCCGCCTACAACACTCCGCCCCCGATCAAGGTCTGCGCCCACTACGATGACATCGACAGCGACGGCTTCGTCGATGGGATCACTCCCGCGCTCGACGAGCAACGACTCGAGGTTCTCCACCTCGAGGGCGATCCACCGCAATACACCCCGCACCCCGCCACGACGGGCACCGATTACGGCGCCAACGTCATCTGTGCCGAGGTCGACTCGCTCTCGCCCTTCGCCCTGGCCGTCATCACGGACCCGGACGGCGACGGCGTATTTCGCAACGACAATTGCCCGGCCACGCCCAACGCCGATCAGCTCGACACCGACGACGACGGCCCGGGCGACGCCTGCGATCCCTGCCCGACCGATCCGACGAAGGTCGATCCCGGGCTCTGCGGCTGCGGCGTGCCCGACGTCGACGTCGACACCGACAGCGTCGTCGACTGCCACGATCCGTGCGTGAACGACGGAGCCCATGATCTCACGATCAAGCCGAAACTCGCCTTCAAACACATCAACACTGACGAGAACGACGGCAACGACGTCGTCCAGCTCATGGGCGAGTTCGTGTCCGGCACCACCTTCGCCGCGCTGAATCCCGCCGCGAACGGCATCCGCCTCTTCGTGCGGAATGTCGCCGGCGACACCCTGGTGGACATCGTCGTGCCCGGAGGCGCTGCCTGGGCAAACAAGTCCGGCAAGAAATGGATCTACACCGACAAGACCGGTGACGCCGACGGCATCACCAAGATCCAGATCGCCGACCGGAGCAAGAAAACGCCGAAGCAGGTGAAGATCCAGATCGCCGGCGCCACCGGCACGTACGCCGTGGCACCGGGCGACGAGCCGCTGCAGGCAACCGTGACCCTCGGCAGCAGTGCCCTCGGCGAATGCACCGAGGTCGCCTTCGGTGCGGACCAGTGCGCCTTCAACCGCAGCGCCAACGCCGTGCAGTGCAAGTAATGCCTCGTTGAACGGCCGATCGCCGCTGCCGGCCGGACGACACGAGCAATGCCGCCGCCTCGCCGCCCGCCCTAGGCGCGATCGGTGGCGGCGAGCTTCTTGCGGCGGCGCGCGTTCTTGACCTCGCGCTTCACGATGCCGCCGAGGGTGCCGAGGCTGAACTTCGGCCATTCGAGGAGCGCCTCCATGACCGTGAGCGTCTTCCGCCCCTCGCCCCGCCAGTCGCTCA
>JADLHM010000081.1 GCA_020848745.1 Deltaproteobacteria bacterium
TCGCGACCGTCTGCGTGTAGTCGACGTCGAAGAAGAGCCAGTCGAGGATCCGGTACCGCACCTCGAGCTCGCCGCCGATCCGGCGCGTGGCGCCGCTCGGCTCGGTCGTGCCCTCGTCGCCGACGAAGACGATCTCGCTGTCGAGATCGAGCATCCAGAACGCGGCCGCGAGATCGAGGCGGTCGAACAGCCGGGTGCGGACGCCGAGCTCGCCGCCCCGAGCCTTGGCGCTCGGGTCGACGGGATTCTCGTCGCGCACGACGCCACGCGCGTCGTTCGAGTGGAAGCCCTCCCCGTAGTTGATGAAGACGTCGAGGTCGGGAAGCGGCGAAAGGACGATGCTCGCCTTCGGGCTGAAGATCGCGTCGTTCTCCACCCCCTGCCCGGTCAGGTCGGGGGCGCTCGTCGAGTTCAGGTTGTTGTCGACGTCGAAGTGGAGGTCGTCGAAGCGGAGGCCGACGATCGTCCGCAGCCACGGCGTCCACGTGGTGTCGGCGCCCACGTAGGCGAAGGAGTCCACCTGCCCGACGTTGTGGTCGGTCTGGCGGGTCAGGAAGTCGCGCTCGACCGTGTAGTTCAGCTGCTCGCCGATGTGGTCGCCGCGGACCCCGACGGCCCCGGTGAAAGCCGTGTCCGTGCCCCCGAACGCGACGTGACGGACGTAGCGCGCCTCGCCGCCGCCGAAGAAGCGCTTGTCCTTCTGCTCGATCTGGTCGCCGTTCACCGGGTCGCGCGCGAAGAAGGTGAAGTTCGAGAAGAGGTCGAGGTCGTAGTAGACGCCGTACGCGAGGAGGCTCGCTTCCTCGCCCTCGTCGGGACGCCACGTCGTCCGCCCGTACAGCTGGTGCCGCTGCGACGTGCCGCCTTCGGTCGGGTCGATCGAGCCGAAGCGATCGAGCTCTCCCGCGCGGACGGCGCGGAGGGGAATCTGACCGGAAGCGTTCCACGTACCGCGGTAGCTCGTGAAGGTGAGATCCGCCTGCCACGAGCCATCGGCCCATCCCGCGCGCGAGAAGAGCTTGTAGCGGTTGTAGTGCTCCGGATTGTCGAAGGGACCGTTCTGTCCGGCCCCCTCCACCGCGAAGAGCGTGTGGAAGGCTCCGAACTCGCGCCCGCCCACGATCACGCCGCGGAAGAGGTCGAAGCGCCCGGCGCTGAAGCTCGCGGTGTTCTCCGCCGCCACCCGCTTCGTGACGAGATCGACGGCGCCCGCGGTCGCGAAGTCGCCGTGCTCCAGGAAGTAGGGCCCCTTGTCGACCTCGATGCGCTCGACCACCTCGGGGATGACGAAGTTCGCATCCGCATAGCCCTGCCCGTGCGCGTGGCTCGGGTTGTTGATCGGCACGCCGTCGAACGAGAGCGCGACGTCCGTGCCGTGATCGGCGTCGAAGCCGCGGAGATAGTACTGGTTCGCCTTGCCGCCGCCGGCGTGCTGCACGACCACGAGGCCCGGCGTCACCTCGAGGATGTCCGCCGGCCGGCGGATCGGCCGGAGGGAGAAGTCGCGGCTGCGCACGATCAGCGACGACGCGGCGGTGATGGGGCGATCGGCCTGAACCACGGTCTCGGGGAGCTGCCACCGACGCTCCGAGTTGCCGGCCGCCGGCGTCGATCCGGGTCGAGGATCTCCGTCGGAAGGCTCGGGCGTTTCGGCAACGAGATCGCCATCCGTATCGGCGAACACGGACAAGGCCGGTGCGCTCGCCACACTCGGCACGAGCAGCACCGCCAACAAGATGCGGCGCAACATGGAACCTCCACGCAAGCACGCGCCGACGACGTCCCGGAGACGCCGCGGCGAGATCACGGGCGACGCGGTCCGCGGCAGCCGGCCGCCGACCGCACGGAGAGTCGGGACGAGTCGCGACCTTCCGCGCCCGGACGAACGGTCCGTGCGGCCGAGGAGGGGTCGCGGCTACGCGACCCGCAGCGGAGGCGCGCGCGCCCGCGTCGCCCGGCTAACGAGAACCGGCGCAGGCAACGACACGGCAAGCGGCAGCGGGGAGACGACGAGCGCGGGTGCCGGCGGCACGACCGACGGCAGCGCCGCCACGACGGCGGGCGGCGCGAGGTGCGTATGGAGAGCGGAGGCTCCGGCGGACACGAGGCCCGGGCCCGCAAGCGGGGTCCGGATCGCGTCGTCGCCGGGCGCGTCGCGGACGACACCCGCGACGGGGCCGGCATGGACATGCGCCGTCCCGCCGCCCGCGTGCCGGTGACGGACGACCAGCGACGGCGGCGGCACGAGCTCGATCGCGAGCGCGAGCAGGACGACCAGCACCGCCCGCGGATGGAACGTCAGAAGCCTCCTCAGCGCGGCGAGGCTCACGCGTGGCCCTCGCGTCGGTTGTCGCGCAGCGAGTGCCAGAACGAGAGGCCGATGAAGGCCGCCCCGACGAGCCCGGTCACCACCTCCGGGATCGGTGTCACCGCCTCGACGAACATGATCACGCCGAGGGCGATGATCGCGTAGAACGCTCCGTGCTCCAGGTAGCGATACTCGGTGAGCGTCTCGCGGTCGACCAGCATGATGGTCAAGCTTCGCACGAACATGGCCCCGATGCCCAGGCCAATCGCGATCACGAAGAGGTTGTTCGAGAGCGCGAAGGCGCCGATCACGCCGTCGAAGCTGAAGCTCGCGTCCAGCACCTCGAGATAGAGGAAGGCCGCCGCGCCCGAGCGGGTCGCGGCGCCCGCCACCACATCCGCCGGATCGAGGATCGCCGCGATGCCATCGACCCCGATGAAGGTGAGGAGGCCGAAGATTCCCGCAACGAGGAAGCCATAGCGCTCGTGCTCCGGGAGCCACGCCGCGATCGCCCAGAGCGCGAAGAGCACGACCCCGAGGCCGAACGCCTCGACCCGCCCGACGTAGACGAGCGGCCGCTCGACCACCGGGATCCAGTGCACGTCCTTCTCCTCGTCGAGGAAGTGCTTGAACCCCACCATGAGCAGAAAGGCGCCGCCGAAGGCCGCCACCGAAACGTGGGCGCTTTCGATGATGTGCGAGTACTCGTCGGGACGGGTCGCCGAGAGCACCAGGGCTTCCCACGGATCGATGCGGGCGACGATCGCCACGATCGCGAGCGGAAAGACGATCCGCATGCCGAAGACGGCGATCGCGATGCCCCAGGTGATGAAGCGTCGCCGCCAGACCGGATCCATCTCGCGAAGCACCGTCGCGTTCACGACGGCGTTGTCGAACGACAACGACACCTCGAGAACGGCGAGCACGGCCACGATGAAGGTGGTGCCGAGCGTTCCCGCCACCGTCCCGTGGATCTCCCAGCCGAGCGCCGCGCCCCCGACGAGACCGAGCAGCGTGACCAGGAACGAGCCGCGAAAGTATTTCATGCGAGGTGGGGCGACGGAGTCGATGGCCGACGATCCGTCAGGACAGCAGCCGATCGGCGAAGATCGCCAGCCCCCCCGTTCCGAGCCCCCAGAGCAAGTCCTTGCGGACGTTCTGCTCGGGTCCCTGCGTCTGCTCGGTCGCCCACGCGCCGACGAGGAAGAAGACCGCGAGGGCGGCGATGCCGAAGTGGATGCCGGGGACCGTCTCCCCGGCGTTCCGCGCGGCGGTCACGGCCTGCGACACCGTGAACGCGGCGAAGAATGCCGCCGCGATGCCGACGATGCGAAGCAGGCGGAGCCGCGTCACCGCGCGCGCCGCCCGCCCCCTCGCGGAACTCCCGTCACTCCTCGCTCACCTTGGCCGAGCGCGCCACCCGCAGGAGCTCGCGCGCCTCCGCGTCGCCGGACGCCGCACGCGCTTCCCAACGCCGGTGCCGCATGGGCTTCGCGACGTATTCGTCGAGCGCGATGACGAGGATGCTGAAGCCGACGACGATCGCGATCGAGCTGTATAGACCGAGCTCCATGATGTCCTCCTACGCCCGCTTGGCCGCGGCCGCCGGCGCCGCGACCTTGCGGTTCGCTTCCCTCAAGATGAACTTCGGCTTGAACGTCAGGATCAGGATCGGCAGCAGCGTCTGCGAGCCGACGTAGCTGATCGCCATCCAGATCGCGAGGAGCAGGCCCATCTCGGCGTTGAAGCGGATGTTGGAGGTGATCCAGAAGGCCGTGCTGACGATCATGGTCACCGCCGTGAACGTCACGGCCTTGCCCGAGGTGACCAGCGCCTCCCGCACCGACGCCACCAGATCCCCCTTCACCTGGATCTCCTCGATGACGCGGCTCACGATGTAGAGGCCGTAGTCGATGCCGAATCCGACCCCGACCGTCACGAGCGGCAGCGTGTGGATGTTCACGCCGATGTTGTTCACGGCCATGTACGCGTTCACGATGATGTTGGAGCAGATGAGGGGACCGAGGAGGAAGAGGCCGCAGCTGAAGGAGCGGTAGGTGAAGAGCAGGATGATCCAGATCGTGAAGAAGCCGAGGAAGTTCATCAGGATGTCGTTGCGGACGAGCTCCTCGTTCGCCGCCGCGAGCACGCCGATCAGGCCGCCGGCCAGCTTGAAGCTCGCTTTCTCCATCGGGTTCTCGGCGATGAAGATCTTGCAGCGCTGGATGATGCGGCGGATGTTGTCGCCCTGGTGGTTCTTCGCGAAGAAGGTGACGTGGGCCGTGGTGTAGCTCGGGTCCACGTACTTCGCGGTCTCCGTCGGCGGCGAGCCCGAGAAGAAGATGAAGAAGAGGCCGCCGATGTCGGTCCAGCTGTCGGGAATGACCGCCCACTTCGGCTCGAGCTCGTGGAAGACGCGGTTCACCGCCCGGATGATGTCGGCGAGCGAGAAGCTGTAGCCGATGTCCGGATCGCGCTCGAGCACGCGCTGGAACTTCTCCATCGTGCGCAGCACCTGCGGGTCCTTCATCGCGTCCTTGTCGTACCCCTCCGACACCACGATCAGCGGCTCGACGCCGCCGAAGCTCTCCTGGATCTTGGTGTGGGAGACGTTGTACGGCGAGCTCTCGAAGAGGAGCGGAGAAGCCGAGGTCGGGTCGCCGATGGTGAGGCCGCGCATGAAGTAGATGCCGACGATCGTCAGGATCGCCCACGACGCCAACGTGACGCGCCTGCCCATCGGCGACATCAGGACGTGCGTGAACTTCTCGATCCAGGCGCGGAAGGCGCCGCGCTCGCGCAGCACGACGAGCTCAGGCTCGGGCGGCTTCAGATAGTAGTACACGATCGGGTTCAGCATCATCTCCGACACCGTGATGGCGAGGATCCACCACGACGCCGTGATCGCGAGCTTCTGCAGCATGATGACCGGCACCAGGATGATGACGAGCACGCCGAGGGCGTCGGTGATGACGCCGGAGAAGGTCGGCACGAAGAGCTCGGCGAAGGCCGCGACGATCGCCCGCCGCTTGTGCCAGCCCGATTTCTCGAACTCCTCGTAGTAGCGGTCGTGCATCTGGATCGCGTGGCTCACGGCGCGCGCCGTGATGAGGAAGGGCATCACCAGCATCAGCGGATCGAGCGCGAGGCCGATGAGATGAATGAAGCCCATGCCCCAGAACGCCGCGATGACGCCCGTGAGCGTCGGCCGCAGCGAGCCGCGCCAGTCGTGGAAGTACATCCAGCGCAGCACCCACTCGATGCAGTAGGTGACGACCAGGATGAAGAAGCCGTCGCCCGAGTACCTGTAGACCCAGCCGTAGAGGCGCGGCTCGCCGGCGGCGTAGATCTTCACGCCGTCCTTCTCGAACGGCTCGATCACCTTGGTGTTCACGTCCTCGAAGATGCGCTTGTAGTCGAGGCGTCCTTCGATGAAGTTAGCGCGGATGAGGGCCGACTTGTCGTCGAGGGAGACGATCAAGCCGTAGACGTTCTCGGCGTTGTGGACGATGCGGCGGGTCTCGTCGACCTCGTCCTGACTCTGTGGGGCGCGCAGCATGACGGGCTCGGCGCGCAGCGTGCCGCCGGCGGCGACCTTCAGGTGGCGCACCGTGCGGTGGCCGATGGACTCGATCTGGTTGTGGTTCACGCCGTAGACCGTGTCCATCCCCTCGGTCATCTTGAAGATGGCCGTCAGGTGTTCCTTGGTGAAGATCGTGCCGTCCTCGACGCTGTACATGACGACGATGTTGTTGGCGCCGCCGAAGGTGCCCGAGTACTTGTTGTGGATCTTCACGAACTCGTGGCTCTGGGGCACGAGGTCGCCGAAGCTCGTCACGAGACGCAGCTGGAAGGTCCAGTACGCGAAGAGGCCGGTGACGAGCAGCACGACCAGCATCACCGGATTGCGCCACTCGATCAGCTGGTCGCCGAGCCAGTAGAGCGCACGCTTGTCCTCTGGAACTTCGTAATCGAGAGCCATCGAATCCCCCTAGCGTTTCGTACCCTTGCGGCAGGGCGTGCGCGTCGTCCCGAGACGTCGCGAAGGCGGAGAAATAGTTACGTTTTCTCGCTTTTCGGCAAGCTCGCGGCTTCTAACGCCAAGCAATTTTGGTGTCAAGCAGTTGACCCTCTTTCAACCCGACGCGCCGGCCCGCGCCGCACGCGCGCACGCATGACGAGTCGCGTCAGGCGCGCGGCAGGCCGAGGCCACGCTGCGCGACGACGTTGCGGAGGATCTCCACGGTCCCGCCGCGGATGGTGAGAGCGGGCGCGTTCACGATCGCGCGCGCGACGCGGCCCCCGAGCGGCGCCTCGGCGCCCGGAGCGAGCACCGCATACGGCCCCAGGACCTCGCCGGCGAAGCGCGCGAGGCGTTGTTCGAGCTCGCTGCCGTAGAGCTTCGCGAGCGCCGTGTCCGCCGTCGGCGTCACGCCCCGCGAGAGCTGCCAGGCGATGCGGTAGATGAGCTGCCGTCCGACGGCGATCTCGCCGTGGAAGCGCGCGAGCTGCTGGCGGACGAGGGGGTCGGCGCTCCGTCCGGTCGCGCGGACGTGCGCTTCGAGATCCGCGAGGAGCGGCGCGTAGCTCAACAGGCGTTCCATCCCGGCGCGCTCGTAGTCGAGCTGGGAGGCGATCTGGAACCAGCCGCGGCCGACCTCCCCGATGAGCCAGCGCTTCGAGACGCGCACCCGCTCGAAGAAGACCTCGTTGAAGTGGTGCTCGCCGGTCATGTCGACGAGCGGCCGCACCCGAATGCCCGGCAGGCGCATGTCGACCAGGAGCTCGCTGATCCCGCGGTGACGCGGCGCCGCCGGGTCGGTGCGCGCGACGAGGTAGCAGTAGTCCGCGTGGTGCGCGAAGCTCGTCCACACCTTCTGCCCTTCGACGACGAACGCGTCGCCGTCGTCGATCGCCCGCGTCGAGAGCGCGGCGAGGTCGGAGCCCGCGCCGGGTTCGCTCATCCCGAGACAGAACACGAGCTCGCCGCGCGCGAGCCGCGGAACGATCTCGCGCCGCTGCTCCTCGGTGCCGTGCGCCAGCAGCGCGGGTCCGATCTGCCGATCGCCGACCCAGTGCGCCGCCGTCGGCGCCCCGGCGCGCAGCAGCTCCTCGGTGACGATGGCGCGGTCGACGTAGTTGCGCCCCGCGCCGCCGTAGGCGGTCGGCCACGTCATGCCGATGAAGCCGGCCGCGCCGAGGCGGCGGGAGAACGCCGGGTCGAAGCCGTGGATCCACCCGTCCTCCGGGATCGCTCCGCGCGGCGGCAGCGCGTCGACGAGGAACGCGCGCACCCGGTCGCGCAGCTCGAGTTCGGCGGGCGAGAACGCGGGCCACATGCCGCCCCGGGGGCTAGCGGAGGCCCCGGAGGGAGTCAATTTTCGCCGGCCGTTTCGGCGCACGCGCTCGCCGGCGACGCGCCGCCGTGCTACCCGCGGACCCTCATGTCTGCAGACGACGTCCACGGCGGCGGCCGGCGGTTCCATCGCGCGCTCGACGCGAGGGATGCCACCGCGCTCGTCGCCGGGTCGATGATCGGCTCCGGGATCTTCCTGGTCGCGGCGCCGATGATGCGCGACCTCGGCTCGGCCGGCTGACTTCTCGCGGTATGGACGCTGTCGGGCGCCATGACCGTCACGGGCGCCTGGCTGTACGGCGACTTCGTCGCGCGCTTCCCGCGCGCCGGCGGCCAGTACGTCTACCTCCGCGAGGCCTTCGGCCCGCTCGTCGGCTTCCTCTACGGCTGGACGCTGTTCCTCGTGATCCAGACCGGGACGATCGCCGCGGTCGCGGTGGCGTTCGCGCGCTACACGGCGGTCGCGTTCCCCGCGCTCGACGTGCTGACGCTCGGTCCGCTCTCCGCCGAGCGCACGGTCGCGATCGCGCTGATCGCGCTCCTCACGCTCGGCAACGCCCGCGGCATCGAGGTCGGCCGCAGCATCCAGAACCTCTTCACGACCATCAAGGTGGCGAGTCTGCTCGTGCTCGTCGCGCTCTCCTTCGGGATCGGCTTCTCCGCCGAGGCGGTTGCCGCGAACTTCCGCGCGCCGTTCGCCCGCCCGGAGGGTGCCATGCCGATCGCCGCCGCGATCGGGAGCGCGATCGTCGGCGCGCTCTTCTCGTCCGACGCCTGGAACAACGTAACGTTCGCCGCCGAGGAGGTGCGCGACCCCGAGCGCAGCATCCGGCGGGCGTTGGTCGCCGGCACGAGCCTGGTCGTCGTCCTGTACCTGGCCGCGACGCTCGCTTACCTCGTCGTGCTTCCCGCGCTCGGCGCCCCCACCGCCGCTGACGCGCTCGCACGCGGCATCGCGCACGCCGACCGCGACCGCGTCGGCAGCACGGTCATGGAGGTGATGGTGGGGCCGCGGGGGGCGCTCGCGATGGCGGTCGCAATCATGGTCTCGACCTTCGGCTGCGTGAACGGCCTCGTGCTCTCCGGCGCCCGGGTGTCCTACGCGATGGCGCGAGACGGCCTCTTCTTCGCCGCCGCCGGTCGACTCTCGACGACGGGGACGCCGGCCGCCGCCCTCGCGTTCCAGGGAGCCTGGGCGTCGGTATTGGCGATCACGGGCACCTACAGCGACCTTCTCGACTACGTGATCGTCGCCGCCCTCCTCTTCTACGTGCTGACCGTCGCCGCGACCTTCCGCTTCGGCGGCCCGACGTCGGCGGGGCGCCGCCTCATCGCCGCCGCGTACATCCTCGTCGCGGCCGCGGTGATGCTCGATCTCCTGGTCGTGAAGCCGCGCTTCACCTGGCCGGGCCTCGCGATCGTCGCCGCCGGCATGCCGGTCTATGCGGTCTGGTCGGGACGGCGGCGGCGGCGCGCCGCCGCCGTCACGTGAGCCGAGCGCGGTTCCGCGTGAGGAGCACGACGCAGCCGCTCGACACGCCGATCGCGACCGCCGCGTAGACGATCCCGAAGATCGGCCGCGCCAGAGCCTCGTCGGACATGCGCACCGTGAACAGCACGAGGTTCACCACGACCCA
>JADLHM010000082.1 GCA_020848745.1 Deltaproteobacteria bacterium
CGCAGACCCGGTCGTCGATGCGGAGCAGGTTGCGCTCGTCGAGGAGGTGGACGACCATGGCCGTCACCGCCTTGGTCGCCGACATCATCCCGAAGGGCGTGTCCGGGGTCGCGAGCACCTTCGGTCCCTCCGGCCGGTCGTACGGGCCGTTGCCGTGCGCGTGGCCGAGCGCGCGATCGAGGAGCACCTCGCCGCGATGGCGCACGCAGAGGGCGAGCGCGGGGTGGATGCCGCTCCGGTAGATCTCCTCCGCCGCCTCCCAGATGCGATCGACGGCGGCCGGGTCGACGCCCACGTCGCGCGGGGGCGTCTCGACGTTCGGCCGGATCGTGGTGACCGAGGTGAGCGAGGACGGAACACGACAACGGGTGACGATGCGGCACGACACGCGCGTGATCGTAGCCTGGAACGGCCCGGCGCGCAGGAGTGAATCGTGCCCGCCGCGTCGGGTCCCCGCGGCACCGGCGCACCGGGCCGGCCACGAAGACGGATCGGCTTCGTCCCACGCCGCCTCCCATCGAACTGACCCACTATCCGGACGCGCGCCGCGGTTGCCTCTCGAATTAGAACCTGTTCTACTTCCGTCGCTTCGATCGTCGGCCCGATGCGCGCGAGGTCGCCGGTGGCTCCCCTCCCGCGCGGAACGCATTCCTCGGAGGTCTCACGCATGCGCCTCGGCTTGATGGTCGGCTACTGGATGCCCGATCCCTGGGACCCGACGGAGCTCGTGTGCGAAGCCGAACGGCTCGGATACGATTCCGCGTGGACGGCGGAGGCCTACGGCTCGGACGTCTTCTCACCGCTGTGCTGGATCGGCGCCAAGACGAGCAAGATCAAGCTCGGAACCGGCATCATGCAAATGGCCGCGCGGACGCCCGCCTGCGTGGCGATGACCGCGACGACCATCGACCACCTCACGAACGGGCGCCTGATCCTCGGGGTCGGCGTGTCCGGACCGCAGGTCGTCGAAGGATGGTACGGGCAGCCGTTCCCCAAGCCCATGGGACGCACGCGCGAGTTCTTCGATCTCGTGCGCACGATGATCCGGCGCGAAGGGCCGGTCACGTTCCACGGTGAGCACTACCAGCTGCCGATCAGCGGCGGCGCCCAACTCGGCAAGCCGCTCAAGCTCATTACTCACCCGCGACGCGCAGAGATCCCGATGTATCTCGGCGCCGAGGGCCCGCAGAACGTCAAGATGGCGACCGAGATCGCCGACGGCTGGCTGCCGCTGTTCTACTCGCCGTTCCGCCCGGACATCTACAAGGAATCGCTGCGGAGCCTGAAGCCGGGATTCGACATCGCATGTCCCGTCACGGTCGTGATCGGCGACGACCTCGAATCGTGCCTGATCCCGGTCAAGTGGGCGCTCGCCTTCTACATCGGCGGCATGGGCGCAGCATCGAAGAACTTCCATCTCAACCTCATCGGGCGGCTCGGCTTCGAGGCGGAAGCACGGACCGTCCAGAAGCTGTTCCTCGAGGGCAAGCGGACCGAAGCGGTGGCCGCGGTGCCCGACAAGCTCGCCGACGAGATCTCGCTCGCGGGACCGCCGGCGCGTGTGAAGGACCGCCTGCAGGCGTGGCGCGAGAGCCCCGTCACCACCATCCTCGCCGGCACCCGCGACGCCGGCACGCTGCGCCTGCTCGCCGAGGCGGCCCTCTGACCTCCCCGCACGAAAGGATCCTCCGTCATGAGTGAGCTCGGATTCTGGAACCTCGCGACCGCCCACCCCGAGCACGTCGCGCTGGTCACGCCGGACGGCGTCCGCATCACGGCGGGCGACCTGCTCGCGCGCTCGAATCAGCTCGTTCACGGCCTCCGCTGGCTCGGCCTCGCGCAGGGCGACGTCGTCGCCACGCTGCTCCCGAACGATGCGCCGATGATCGAGCTCTACCTCGCGGCGACGCAGGCGGGCCTCTACCTCGTGCCGATCAACCACCACCTCGCCGGGCCCGAGATCGCCTACATCCTCGCCGACTCCGGCGCCAAGGCGTTCGTCGCCGACGCACGCTTCGCGGCGATCGCGAAGGCCGGCGCGGACGAGGCGAAGCTCGCCGGGTCGAGCTGCTTCGCCATCGGCGCGATCCCGGGATTCCGGCCCTACGCCGCGCTCACCGAAGGCACGCCGACGAGCGCGCCCGCCGACCGCGCGGCGGGTCAGGTCATGAACTACACCTCGGGCACGACGGGCCGGCCCAAAGGGGTCCGGCGCGCCCTGATGCCCTTCGATCCCGACACGGTCGGCTCGATGTTCGCGATGTTCCTCGCCATGTTCGGCATCACGCCGCGCGGGAACGGCGTGCACCTCATCGGATCGCCGCTCTACCACACCGCGGTGCTGGTCTTCGCCGGCTGCTCGCTGCACTACGGCCACACCCTGTCGGTCATGGACAAGTGGACGCCGGAGGGCGCGCTCGAGGTGATCGAGCGCGATCGGGTCACCACCACGCACATGGTGCCGACCCAGTTCCACCGCCTCCTGGCGCTCCCCGAAGACGTGAAGGCGGCCTACGACGTCTCCTCCCTGCGCCACGTCGTGCACGCGGCCGCGCCCTGCCCCGTCGACGTGAAGCGCCGGATGCTCGCGTGGTGGGGCTCGACGATCTACGAATACTACGCCGCGAGCGAAGGCGGCGGGACGCTCGTCACGCCGCAGGAGTGGCTCGAGCGGCCCGGCACCGTCGGCAAGGCCTGGGCGGGCTCCGAGGTCCGCATCCTCGACGACGAGGGCGCGGACCTCGCGACGGGAACTCCGGGCACGGTCTTCATGAAGCTCGGCGTGCAGGACTTCGAGTATCACGGCGACCAGAAGAAGACCCACGCCAACCGGCGCGACGGCTTCTTCACGGTCGGCGACGTCGGCTACCTCGACGACGCCGGTTACCTGTTCCTGTGCGATCGGAAGATCGACATGATCATCTCGGGGGGCGCCAACATCTATCCGAGCGAGATCGAGGCGTGCCTGCTCGCCCACCCCAAGGTCGGCGACGCGGCCGTCTTCGGGATCCCCGACGAGGACTGGGGCGAGAGCGTGAAGGCCGTGATCGAGCCCGCGGCCGGCATCGAGCCCGGCCGGGCGCTCGCCGACGAGCTCACCACCTTCTGTCTCGAGCGCATCGCGAAGTTCAAGGTTCCGAAGTCGATCGATTTCATGCCCGAGCTCCCCCGCGATCCGAACGGGAAGCTCTACAAGCGCAAGCTCCGCGATCCCTACTGGGTGGGGCGCGAACGTGCGATCTGATCCGCTCCCCGCCACGTGAACATCGGACTCAACCTCCCCGTGATGGCGCCCGGGCTCGACCGCGCGCTCCTCTACGCATGGTGTCGCGGCATCGACGAGGGGCCGTTCTCGAGCCTCGCCGTCGGGGAGCGCATCAACTTTCCGAACCCGGAGATGACGGTCGCGATCTCCGCCGCGGCGGCGTGGACCACGCGCGTCCCGCTCTTCTACAACGTCATGGTCCTGCCGATGCACCCGGAGGCGCGGGCCGCGAAGCAGATCGCGACGCTCGACGTGCTCTCGAACGGCCGGGTCGTGCTGGGCGTGGGCGTCGGCGGGCGCGAGGACGACTACGCCGCGGTCGGCGCGCCCTGGCCGGGTCGTCTCGCCCGCCTGGAGCGGCAGGTCGGCGAGCTGCGGCGACTCTGGGCGGGAGGGCTCGCACCCGGAGCGCGCGACCCGATCGAACCGAAACCCGTCCAGCCCGGCGGCCCGAGGATCCTCGTGGGCGCCCTCTTCCCGCGCGCCATCACGCGCGCCGCGCACTTCGCCGACGGCATCCTCGGCTTTTCCTTCACGCTCGCGCGCGAGGAGCTCGAGTACGCCTTCGGGGGAGCGCGCGCGGCCTGGACGGCCGCCGGCCGCACCGAGCCGCCGCGCCTGGTGACGGGCTGCTGGTTCGCGCTCGGTCCCGCGGGACGCCGCCAGATGGACGAATACCTCGGCCGGTACCTCCGCTTTCTCGGACCGAGCGCCGCGAGCCTGATTCCGCTCGTGCCGACGGTCGACGCGTCGGGGCTCCGCGACGCCGTCACCCGCGCGCGGGACGCGGGCGCGGACGAGATCATCCTCGCGCCGACCACGCTCGATCCCGACGAGATCAAGCGCGTCGAGGATCTGCTCTTCTGAGTGCACCGATACCGCAACGGAGGCATCATGGCGTCGACGGTTGAAGTTGCGGCGTCCGACGTGCGCGACGCGCACGCGGTACGCCGCTGGGATCGCGAGGCCGACGTCGTCGTCGTCGGCCTCGGCTGCGCGGGGGCGTGCGCCGCGATCGAGTCCGCGGAGGCCGGC
>JADLHM010000083.1 GCA_020848745.1 Deltaproteobacteria bacterium
CCGAAGGTGTCGGCGTCGCGGGTCGGGACGATGCCCTTGCCGCCGAAGCCGAAGCTGTAGAAGCGCTCGATCGGGTTGGTGCGCTCGTCCGCTTGCGCGAAGCGGAAGAACAGGCCGACACCCTGCGTCGGATCGTCCTTCTCGACCCACAGGAACTGGTCGAAATTGTAGTAGATCGCCCAGCCGTCCCCGGCGCGTTCGACGTCGGCGAAGTCGGTCCCGAAGCGCCGGTCGATGAGCGCGTCGACGACGAGTCGGCGGTCCTGATCGAGCACGGCGAAGTTCCGGCTCGACCACGAACCCCCGAGCGTGACGTGCCCCGGGAGGCCGAGCGGCCGGTACCCGACGCGGAGCTCCTCGGCGACCACCGTACCCTTGTCGAAGGCGTCCTCGAAACCCGAGACGTCGGGGCGGCCGCCCGCGTCGAGCGCGAGCACCTGGAGCGTACCGAGCTCGTCGGGCAACACGAAGAGCACTCCGCCCCCGAGCGCCGAGTACGGCACGGAGCGAAAAAGGGCGGGGTTCAGCACGAACGCGAGGTTCGAGAACTGCGTCTTGCCGCGACCGCTCGCGAACGCGTTCTGGTCGCCGTCGAGCGTGTCGAGCTTGCCGCCGAGGACGGCGACCCAGGGCGCCAGGAACTGGATGTAGCTCACGCTCGTGAGCGTCGAGATGTCCTCGGGAAGCGGGAAGACGCCGTCGGTGTCGGCCGGGACCAGCGACCCGGCGTCCAGGTTCACGAAGTCGCCGAAGCGCGACTCGGCGAAGATGCGCAGGAAGCCGCCCGGCCAGAGCCCGAGCCGCTCGGTCTCGACGTGCAGCTCGTAGTCGGCCGAGCCCCCGTAGGCGTCGTTTTCGTCGCGCCCGCCGTCGACGACGCCGCGGTAGGATTGCAGGAGGTCGACGTTCAGGGTGACGCCGTGCGCGGCGAGCCTGGTCCGCCACCCGCCCCAGTCGCCGGTGAGGTAGCGGCGCCCGAGGAGATCCCCGGCGTAGTCCTGACGCGGCCAGATGGAGGCGGACTCGTCCTTGACGGTCGTCGCGGCGGCGGTACGCCCCGGAAACGCTGCAAACGCGGAAACCAGCAGCGCGGCGGCGAGGACGACGGCCCGCCGCACGCTCACTCGGTCGGCTCCCAGGAGTCGTCGGGATCGTACGCCGTGATCCCCGCCGCGATCTCCGCCGTCTTCGGTCCGAGGTCTTTCTGGAAGACGATGCCCTGCTCGTTCACGATGAACGTCATGACGCCGCTCGATCCGTATTTCACCGGATAGGCGAGGAGCGCGAAACCGCGCGTCATCCTTCCTTCCTTTATGTAGCTGCGGGCACCCCCCGGGGCATGCGGACCCGCCGCGTGGAGCTCTTTGTAGACGTAGCCGTGGAACGGCTGGGGCGTAGCGTTCATGCCTGGCCGGTAGCCCTCGCGGCTCGCGTCGGCGAAGAGCGGACCGATCGGGCTCTCCGCGTCGCCCTCCCCGGTCTCCCAGTAGAGGCCGTCGCGTTTGCCGGGCGTGCTGCGGAGTCGCTGGGCGTACTCGTAAACGCCCCCGGCCGCGCGCATGCGGCCCGCGTAGTCGCGCTGCGCCGACACGTACTCCTGACAGACCTGGATGGTGAAGAGCTCGTTCCTCCCGATCCGCCGGTTCAAGATCTCCGTCTTCCCGGCCTCGGTGTCGAAGCGCCAGCCGGCCGCCTCCTTCACGAGCGGGATCGGAAACGGCCAGTCGTCGTTGCCGACGCTCAGGACGGCGAAGTCGTCGCCGACGCGCTCGAGGTGCGTGCGCTCGGCGGCACGCTCGACGAAGAACTCGCGCGCTTCGCGATCTGCGACGGGGTCGCCCGACGGCAGCACCTCTTGCGCGCCGGGACCGAAGAGCGGGTCGAGCTGTTTGCCGTCGCCGATCTTCGCCGCATCGACGAGAGCGGAGACCGCCGCCTCCGCGCTCTCGAACCTGCGCTGCGCCCCCGCCCCCGCCCAAGCCGAGGTCGGGATCGTCGCCGCAAGCGCGCTCAGGAAGAAGAGTCCGATACCGATTCCAGTCGTTCTACGCATGGCGCGTCCTCCTCTCTCAACGCCGCCGTCCGCCGCCGCCGCCACGACCGCCGCCACCGCGGCCGCCGCCGCCACCGCGACCGCCGCCACCGCCACCCCGATAGCTCCCGCCGCCGCCACCGCGACTGCCGCCGTAGCTGCCGCTCCGGCTACCACCTCCGTAGCTGCGACTACCGCCGGACCCACTGCGACTCGCCGCGCCGCGCTGACTCGCCGAACGCTCGAAGCCGCCGCCGCCACCGCCGCCGCTGAACGCGCCACCGCCACTGCGCGATCCGCCATAGCTGCCGGAACCTCCCTGCCGGGAACCAGCGCGCTGCGCCCCGGCGCTCGGCTGCCGCACCCCCTGGCCGCCGGCCCGTTGCTGACCCGCGCGTTGTTGGCCGGCGCGTTGGCCGGCGCCTTCGAGACTACCGCGCTGCTGGTACCCGCGCGCCTGCTGCTGGTTCATCCCGCGCCGCTGCGAGTTCTGCGCGCCCTGGTAGCGCTGCGCCGTGTTCTGGTTCCGGTAGCCTTGGCCGCCACGGTGCTGCGGGTTGTGCTGCCAGCGCTGCTGACCCTGGCCGCGACCACCCTGGCCGCGTTGACCCTGGCCCCGTTGGCCTTGCCGGTCGACATTGCGATTCGTGTTGCGGTTCACGTTGCGATTGCTGTCGATGTCGACGTCGACGTCACCGTAGCCGCCGCAGCAGTTCGACCAGCCGCCGCCCCAATTGCAATTGCCCCAGACCGCGGCGCCGACCGCCATGCCGACG
>JADLHM010000084.1 GCA_020848745.1 Deltaproteobacteria bacterium
CGGCACCCACTGGCGGATCGGGACGGCGGGAAGGACGCGATCGACGAGGTGCGCCGCACGCTCGGCCATCCGCCGGCCGCCGCAACTGGGACAGACGGCGCGGGCCTTGCACGAAAACGGCACGAGCGTGTGGGCGTGACAACCCTGACACTGAAACCTCGCGAAGCCTCGCGACCACACGCCACAGCCCAAGAAGCCGCGGAACTCCTGCTCGAGGAACGCGGGGAGTCCGGCGGGATCGGCGCGGGCGGTCGTGGTGAGGAAGGTTTCCAGATTTTCGCGCACCACCTGATGGAGCACGGTGCCTTTCGCGTCGCGGGACGTGTACCCGAGGGACGCGACGGGGGCGCGGCGTGCGTTGCAGGCGGCGGTCTCGCAAGCCACGGCCGAGCGCATGGCAGGCGCGGGCGTTGTCGGCATCGCTCCGAGTAGGTAGTCGCCGAGCTTCCGGGGGTCGTGGCGCGGGCGCGTCCGTCAACGGATGGCCACCACCGGGTGGCGTCGACTTCGCGACAGGGGAGGGCGCGTGTTCCTCTTGGTTGGTCCCGTTCATCACGCGGCCTGCTTAACGGTGAGAACTACACGGAAAGGCTGACGGAGGAGAGGCCATAGCTACTGGGAGCGGCCGCCCGCGGTGGTGCGCGGGGCGGCGACCCGTATAATCCCGTCATCGTGGAGCGCCGGAAGGAATCGTTTCGCCTGGTCGCCGACATCACGCCGCAGGGCGACCAGCCCGAGGCGATCGGGCGACTCCTCCGCGGCCTTGCCGACGGCATCGACGCCCAGACCCTCCTCGGCGTCACCGGCTCGGGGAAGACCTTCACGATGGCGCACGTGATCGCCGCGGCGAACCGTCCGACGCTCGTCATCGCCCCCAACAAGACGCTCGCGGCGCAGCTCTATCACGAGCTGCAGGCGATCTTCCCGGAAAACGCCGTCCGCTACTTCGTCAGCTACTACGACTACTACCAGCCCGAAGCCTACGTTCCGAGCACCGACACCTTCATCGAGAAGGACGCCTCGATCAACGACGAGATCGACAAGATGCGCCATTCCGCCACCAAGGCGCTGCTCGAGCGCACCGACGTGATCATCGTCGCGAGCGTCTCCTGCATCTACGGCCTCGGCTCGCCGACTGAATATTTCGAGAACCTGCTCTTCCTGGAGCGCGGCGCCGAGACGGACCGCGACCAGATGCTGCGGAAGCTCGTCGACATCCAGTACGAGCGGAACGACGTCGACTTCCACCGCGGCACCTTCCGCGTGCGCGGCGACGTCGTCGAGATCTTCCCGGCCTACGAGGAGGCGAGGGCGCTCCGGGTCGAGCTCTTCGGCGACACGATCGAGGCCATCACCGAGATCGATCCGCTGCGCGGCAAGGCCCAGCGGAGCCTCGCGCGCGTGGCGATCTACCCTGCGAGCCACTACGTCACGAGCGAGCCGCGTCTCAAGGTCGCGATCGAGTCGATCCGGACCGAGCTCCAGGAGCGCCTGACGGAGCTGCGGGTGCAGCACAAGCTGCTCGAGCACCAGCGCCTCGAGCAGCGCACGCTCTACGACCTCGAGATGCTCGCCGAGATGGGGTTCTGCCACGGCATCGAGAACTACTCGCGCCATCTCGACGGCCGCAGGCCCGGCGATCCTCCGGCGACGCTCATCAGCTACTTCCCCTCCGACTTCCTCCTCATCATCGACGAAAGCCACGTGACGGTGCCGCAGATCGGCGGCATGTACCGAGGCGACCGCGCCCGCAAAGAGACGCTCGTCGAGTTCGGATTCCGCCTGCCGTCGGCGCTCGACAACCGGCCGCTCGACTTCCGGGAGTTCGAGGGCCGCGTCGGGCAAACCATCTTCGTCTCCGCCACCCCGGGCCCCTACGAGCTCGAGCGCAGCGGCGGAACGGTGGTGGAGCAGATCATCCGGCCGACCGGCCTCGTCGACCCCGAGGTGAGCGTGCGCCCCGCGCGCGACCAGGTGGACGATCTGCTGGAGGAGATCCGTCGCCGCGTCGAGGCCGACGAGCGCGTGCTCGTGACGACCCTCACCAAGAAGATGGCCGAGGACCTCACGGACTACTTCCAGGACGTCGGCATCAAGGTCCGGTACATCCACTCCGACGTCGAGACGATCGAGCGCGTCGAGATCATCCGGGATCTCCGACGGGGCGTCTTCGACGTCCTGGTCGGCATCAACCTCCTGCGCGAGGGGCTCGACATCCCCGAGGTGTCGCTGGTCGCCATCCTCGACGCCGACAAGGAAGGCTACCTGCGGTCGTCGCGGTCTCTCATCCAGACCATCGGACGCGCCGCTCGCAACGTGCACGGCACCGTCCTCATGTACGCCGACACCGTCACCGCGTCGATGCGGACTGCGCTCGACGAGACCACTCGCCGCCGCGGCCTCCAACAGCGCTACAACGAGGAGCACGGCATCACGCCGCAGACCATCCGCAAGGCGATCAGCGGGCCCCTGGTCGCCATCGAGGACGCCGACTACCTCGAAACCACGGAGCTGCTCGGCGACGACGCCGGCGGCGAGGACTGGCCGCCGCCCGACGAGATTCCGGCGGCGATCGACCGCCTGAAGAAGGAGATGCGGCGCGCCGCGACCGCCCTCGAGTTCGAGCGTGCCGCCGATCTCCGCGACCGCATCCGCGCGCTCGAGCGCCACCGGCTCGGTCTGGACGCAGCGCGTGCGTGAGCGCGATCCCGCGACGCCGGACCTCCGGGGACCGATCGCCGGCGACGCGTCGGATCCCGCCGTCGAGCTCCGGATCACGATCACGCCGCCGACGGATGCGCTCGACCTCGAGGCGAAGCTCGCGACCCTACCGACGCGGCCCGGCGTCTACCTGCTGCGCGATGCGCACGACAAGGTCATCTACGTCGGCAAGGCGAAGAGCCTCCGCAGCCGCGTCCGCTCGTACTTCCGCGGCGGCGACGAGCGTGCGCAGGTCGTCTTCCTGGTGGGCCGGGTGGCGCGCTTCGAGACACTCGTCACGCGCAACGAGAAGGAAGCGCTGATCCTCGAGAACAACCTGATCAAGCAGTACAAGCCGCGCTACAATATCCGCCTCAAGGACGACAAGAGCTACGTCAGCGTCAAGATCGAGGACAAGCACCCGTGGCCGCGTCTCGTCGTCACGCGCAAGCTCGCGCGCGACGGCTCCCGCTACCTCGGCCCCTTCTCCTCCGCCTGGTCGGTGCGCGAGACGCTCGACACCATCCGCAAGATCTTCCCGATCCGGAACTGCAGCGACACCGTCTTCCGCAACCGCGCGCGACCGTGCATCGAGCACCAGATCAAACGGTGTCCGGGCCCGTGCTGCCTCCCCGCCGACGCCGAGGAGTACGCCCGCAACGTCGCGCAGACCGTCGAGCTCCTCGAGGGCAGGAACCGGCAGCTCGTCCGCACGCTTTCCGCCCGCATGGAGGCCGCATCCGAAGCGCTCCGCTTCGAAGAGGCCGCCCGTCTGCGCGACCAGCTACGCGCCCTCGAGACGACCGTCCAGCGCCAGCAGGCGGTCGAGCACTGGGGCCGCGACCAGGACGTCTTCGGGCTCTATCGGGAAGGCGGTTGCGTCGAGATCCAGGTGCTCTTCGTCCGGCACGGGAAGCTCACCGGCAACCAGGCCTACACCCTCGACGGCCTCGAGCTCGGCGACGACGAGATCCTGGGCGCCGTGCTGACCCAGTTCTACCAGGGGGACCGCCCGATTCCCGACGCGATCGTGCTCCCGCTCGCGCTCGAGGACGCCGAGGTACGCGCCGAGTATCTCGGCGAGCGCCGGGGCCGTTCGATCGAGGTCGTCTGCCCGCAGCGGGGCGCGCGCCTCCGCCTCGTCGAGATGGCGCGCGACAACGCCCGCCACGGCTTCGCCGAACGTCGCGACCAGAGCGCCCAGCGCGAGCGCATGCTCGAGGAGCTGCGGAAGCGGCTGCACCTCAGGAGCGCGCCGAAGCGCATCGAGTGCTTCGACATCTCGAACATCCAGGGGAACCTGACGGTGGCCTCGATGGTGACGTTCGACGAGGGTCAGCCATGCCCGGCGCGCTACCGCCGCTACCGCATCCGGACGGTGGCCGGCAGCGACGACTTCGCGTCGATGTACGAGGTTCTGGAACGGCGGTACCGGCGCGCCAAGCACGAGAACGACTTTCCCGACCTGCTCATGGTGGACGGCGGCAAAGGCCAGCTGAACGTCGCCGTCGAGGTGCTGCGCGCGCTCGCGATCGAGGGCGTCGACGTCCTCGGTCTCGCCAAGACGCGCGTCGAGCGCGACCCCCGGTCGCCCGAGGTACTGCGCTCCGACGAGCGCGTGTTCCTGCCGGGACGAAAGAACCCCGTCGTGCTGCGCCGCAACTCGACCGCGCTGTTCCTGCTGCAGCGCGTCCGCGACGAGGCGCACCGCTTCGCGATCACGTACCATCGCGAGCTGCGCCGGCGGGAGCGCCTGCGCTCCGGCCTCGAGGACATCGCCGGCGTCGGCCCGGAGCGGCGCCGGGCGCTGCTCCGCCACTTCGGAAGCCTGAAGCGCCTGCGCGCGGCGACCGCGTCCGAGATCGCCGCGGTCCCCGGCGTCTCGGCGCGGCTCGCGGCCGAGATCCACGACCGCCTCGCGCACGCCGGCACCGACCCGGGCTGATCCGCGCGGACCGCCGCGCATCCACGCGCCGCCACCCCCGCGGCCGACGAGCCGACGACCTCGCGCGTCGGCGGAGAGAGCATTGGCCAGAGGTTCCGCGGAACCGCCGGCGGCGGCGCGGGTCGTGGTGCCGTTCGCCGGCGGCTTCCTCGCCGGCGGGCTGCACGCCGACGCGGGCTGCGGCGCCCTCGTCGCCGTCGCGCTCGCGCTCGCCACGGCGGCGCGCGCCACGACGCTCCCGCTCCGGGTCGGAGCGGCGGCGCTCGCAGCGGGCCTCGCGTGCGGCGCGCTCGCCGCGACGCTCGCCCATCTGCCGCTCCCCGGGGAGCACGTCGCCCGGCTCGCGGGTCGCGGCATCGCGGCGGCCGAGGGGGTGGTCGTCCGCAGCGATGTCCGCGGCGACCGCGTGTCGCTCGTCGTGCGCGTCACCCGCGTCCGGGCCCGCGCGCGCGCCGGGCGCGGGTGTGGGCTCCTCGGGGTCACGATCGCCCATGCGCAGCGCTCGTGGCCGGCCGGGGCCATGGTCCGCGTCGTCGGGACCATCCGTCGCCCGCAAAGCCTCGGGAACCCGGGCGAGCACGACCACGCCGCGGCGCTTCGTCGCCGCGGCATCCGCGTCACGCTCTTCCTCTGGAGCGACGAGACGATCACGCGCCTCGACGACGCCGTCGCGAGCACGACCGGGAGTCCGCGCGCGCGACTCGCGGCGCGCGTCGCGGCCGCCGCCGAAGAGCCCGTCCGCGGCTATCTCGCGGCCGTCCTGCTCGGCGCCGCGCCGAGCCTGGACGACGCCACTCGCGACACGCTCACGCGCACCGGCCTCGCGCACGTCGTCTCCGTCTCGGGCTTCCACGTCGCGGTCGCCGCCGGCGGCGTCGTCTTGGCGCTGCGCTGGATCCTCCTGCGCGCAACGCTCCTCGCGCTCCGCTACGACGTCGCCAAGGTCGCGGCGTTGCTCGGCATCCTTCCCGTCGGCGCCTATGCCGCGCTCGCCGGCGACAGCGTGCCCGCGGCGCGCTCCTTCCTGAGCTACGGGGTGGTGCTCGGGGCGCTCGCCTGTGACCGGCCGCCGGACGCGCTTCGCGCGCTCGCCGGCGTGGCCGTCCTGCTCGCCCTCGGCGCGCCGGACGTCGCCGCGGACGTCTCGTTCCAGCTCTCGTTCGCATCCGTGCTGGCCCTGATCCTCGTCGCTCGCGCCGCGCGCCGCGACCGCACCGCCGCGGCCGGCGCCCCGGGGTGGTGCCGGCGGCTCGTGCTGGTGCCGCTCCGGGTGTCGATCGCCGCGACGCTCGCGACCGCGCCGCTCACCGCGTGGCACTTCCAGCAGATTTCCCTCGTCGCCCCGCTCGCGAACCTCGCCGCGTTGCCGTTGCTCGGTCCGGCGACGCTGCTGCCCGGTCTGGCCGCCTTGCCGATCGCGCTCGTCGCCCCCTCCTCAGCGGACGCGCTGCTGTGGGTCGCGGCGCGCGCGGCGGCGGCCGGCCTCGGCGTCGCCCGCTGGTTCGCGGCCTGGCCGGGCGCGGCCCTCGTCACGCCGATGCCGTCGCTCCCGGAGCTGGCGGTCGCGTATGCGGCACTCGCGCTGGCATGGACGCGGCGCGGGCCGTGGACCGCGCCGCTCGCCCGCCGGCGCCGGATTGCGCTCCTCGCGCTGGGGGTCGCCGCCGGGATCGACGTCGCCTGGTGGAGTTGGGAGCGCTGCTGCGACCCGACGCTGCGAGTCACCTTCCTCGCGGTCGGGCAGGGAGACGCGGCCGTCGTGGAGCTGCCGCGCGGCGGCGGCGTCCTCGTCGTCGACGGCGGCGGCTCGGCGGGCGCCTTCGACCCGGGCGCGCGCGTCGTCGCCCCCTTCCTGCGCGCGCGCAAGATCACGCGCATCGAGGCGCTCGTGCTGTCGCACCCACAGCTCGACCACTACGGCGGGCTCGCGCATCTCGCCGGCGCCTTCCGGGCACGCGAGCTCTGGTGGAGCGGCATGCGAGGGCAGGGCGCACGCTACGCTGCGCTCGAGCGCGCGCTCGCGGCGGCCGGCACGCGGTCGGTGGTCCTGCGCCGGGGCATGGCGTGGTCTCCGGGCGCGGACGTGGTCGTCGAGATCCTGCACCCCGACGACCCCCACCGCCTCGGGCCCAACGACGCCTCGCTCGTGTTGCGCCTGCGTTTCGGCGCGACGGCCGTCCTCTTCACGGGCGACGTCGAGGCCAAGGCCGAGCGCGCGATGCTGGACGCCGGCGTACGCGCGCGGAGCGACGTCCTCAAGGTCCCGCACCACGGCAGCGCGACGTCGAGCACCGCGGACTTCCTCGCCGCGGTCGCGCCGCGGATTGCCGTCGTGTCGTCGGGCGCCGACAACCGCTTCGGCTTCCCCGCCCGCGCGGTCGTCGAACGCCTCGCCGCCGTCCGCGCCGGCCGATGGAACACGGCGGAGCACGGCGCGCTCCGCGTCGTCAGCGACGGGCGCGACGTTTCCGTCGTGCCGACGCGGGCTTCCGCGGCCGAGCGATTTGTATTCCCGCAACTGCTTTGGTAGCTCTGCCCGCTTCCGAAAGTGGCTCGATGAAGACCATCCCTGGCGTCAAAGGGTTCCACGACGTCGTGCCCCCGCAGAGCGAACGCTTCACGGAGATCGAAGGGCGACTGCGCGCGGTGCTGGCGACGTACAACTACGGGGAGATCCGTACGCCGATCGCCGAGCGCACGGATCTGTTCGCGCGCTCCCTCGGCGAAACGACCGACATCGTCGAGAAGGAGATGTACACCTTCGACGATCGCGACGGCACGTCGCTGACGCTCCGCCCCGAAGGGACCGCCGCGGTCGTGCGCGCGGCGCTCGAGGCCGGCCTCGCGCAGCGCGACCAGGTCGCGAAGCTCTGGTACCTCGGCCCGATGTTCCGCCGCGAGCGGCCGCAGAAGGGACGCTTGCGGCAGTTCCACCAGGTCGGCGCCGAGGTGATCGGACGCGACGATGCGCTCGCCGACGCCGAGATCGTGATGCTGTTGATGGATTGCCTGCGCGCGGTCGGCCTGGCGTCGGCGAGCCTGATCCTGAACTCGCTCGGCGACGCGACGTGCCGGCCGACCTATCGCGCCGCGCTCACGGAGTACGGTCGAGCGCACATTGACGCGCTCTGCCCGAACTGCCGCCAACGTCTCGAACGCAATCCGCTCCGCCTCCTCGACTGCAAGGAGGAAGGTTGTCGTCGCGTCATGACGCACGCGCCGCTCGTCCGCGACCACCTCTGCGACCCCTGTCGGGACCACTTCGCCGAGGTCGAGCGGCTCCTGATCGCCGCCGACCTACCGTTCCGGGTGGAGCCACGGCTCGTGCGCGGCCTCGACTACTACGTCCGCACGGCATTCGAGGTGGTCTCCGAGAACCTCGGAGCCCAGAACGCGGTCGGAGGCGGCGGCCGTTACGACGGGCTCGTGGCCGAGCTCGGCGGGCCGCCGTTGCCCGGCGTCGGGTTCGCGATCGGGCTCGAACGCGTGCTGCTCGCGGCCGAGGCGGCGGGATTCCGGTCGCCCGCGCCGGAGGTGGACGTCATCCCGCTCTCGGCGGATGCAACACCGACGGCCGTGCGTCTGACCCGACGTCTGCGCGATCTCGGCATGCGCTGCGAGCTCGAGGCGGCGGGACGGAGCGTGAAGAGCGCGATGCGCCGGGCCGACAAGCTCGCGGCGCGCTTCGCGGTGCTGATCGGCGCGGACGAGCTCCGCGCCGGCCGGGCGACGGTGCGCGACATGCGGCGCCAGGCCGATCATCGACTCGCGCTCGCGGTGGAAGACGACGGCCCGGCGCTCGCGGAGACGCTCCGCGCGCTCGGCGCCGCAGGAGGACCGAATGGCTGAGGCGCTTTCGGCGCTCGGCGACTGGGAGCGCAGCGACTACGCCGGCACGCTCCGCCCCGAGGACGCGGGACGGAGCGTCACCGTCATGGGGTGGGTGCACGGCCGCCGCGACCACGGAGGCGTCATCTTCATCGATCTGCGCGACCGATCCGGGCTCGTGCAGATCGTCCTCGATCCCGAGCGCAGCGCGCTGGCGCACGCCGCCGGCGCGGGCATCCGGCTCGAGTTCGTGATCGCGGTGCGCGGAACGATCGTGCCGCGCTCGCCCGAGACCGTGAACCCGGACCTCCCGACCGGCGCGATCGAGGTGGTCGGCGACGAGCTGCGCATCCTGAACTCGGCGCGTCCGAGCCCGTTTCCCGTCGACGACGCGATCGACACCGCCGAAGCGGTCCGCCTCCGCTACCGCTACCTGGACCTCCGCCGTCCCCGCATGTTCCGGAACCTCTGGCTGCGGCACCGGCTCGCCGCGCGGACGCGCGGCTACCTGAACGCCCACGGATTCGTCGAGGTCGAAACGCCCGTGCTGACGCGCAGCACCCCGGAGGGCGCGCGCGACTACCTCGTGCCGAGCCGCGTGAACCCGGGAACCTTCTTCGCGCTGCCGCAGTCGCCGCAGCTCTTCAAGCAGATTCTCATGGTCGCCGGTGTCGATCGCTACTACCAGATCGCCCGCTGCTTCCGCGACGAAGATCTGCGCGCCGACCGCCAGCCCGAGTTCACCCAGATCGACCTCGAGATGTCCTTCCTCGGGCGCCCCACCATCTTCCGGCTGATGGAGGGGCTCGTCGCCGAGCTCTTCGCCGAGGCGGACGTGGCGATGCCGCCGCCCCCCGTTCCCGTGCTCGGCTACGCCGAAGCGATGGCGCGCTTCGGATGCGACCGCCCGGACACGCGCTTCGGGCTCGAGCTGATCGACTGCGCGCCGGTCTTCGCCGGTTCCGGCTTCAAGGTGTTCGCCGACGCGCTCGCGAAGGGCGGCACCGTCAAGGCGATCGTCGTGCCGGACGGCAAGCAGCTCTCGCGCAAAGATCTCGACGACCTCACCGAGTTCGTCGCCATCTACGGCGCCAAGGGCCTGGCGTGGATCCGCGTCAATCCGGACGGCTGGCAGTCGCCGATCGTGAAGTTCCTCTCCGACGACGAGCGCGCGCGCCTGACCGCCGCCGCCGGCCTCGCCCCCGGCAACGTGGTCATGCTCGTCGCCGACAAGCCGCGCGTCGTCCACGACGCGCTCGCCGCGCTCCGCCTGCGGCTCGGCGCCAAGCTCGGCATGATCGACGAGGGGAAGAAGAATCTCGTCTGGGTCACCGACTTTCCGCTCTTCGACTACGACGAGGAGCAGCGGCGGCACGTCGCCGTGCACCATCCCTTCACCGCGCCCGTCGAGGAGGATCTCGACAAGCTCGAGAGCGACCCGCTCGCGATCCGCGCCCAGGCGTACGACCTCGTGCTGAACGGCACCGAGATCGGCGGCGGCAGCGTCCGCATCCACCAGTCGACGGTGCAGGAGCGGGTGTTCGGCGTGCTCGGCATCCGGGCCGAGGAGGCGCAGGGCAAGTTCGGCTTCCTCCTCGAGGCCCTGGCGTCCGGCGCCCCGCCGCACGGCGGGCTCGCGTTCGGCTTCGATCGCCTCGTCATGCTGCTCGCCGGCGAGGAATCCATCCGCGAGGTGATCGCGTTCCCGAAGACGCAGCGAGCCATGGATCTCATGACCGAGGCGCCGAGCACGGTCGAGGCTCGCCAACTGCGCGAGCTCGGCATCAAGCTCGCGCACTGACGAGGAGCCGACGATGGGAGGACAGGGGTCGATGGCTCGCGTGCTGATCGTCCTGGCGAGCATGTGCTCGGCGCTCGCCGGCTGCAGTCCGCTGCCGGTGACGGTCGCGGCGCGGCCGTTGACGCCGATCGCGAGGGGAGAGGTCCGCCGCATCGCGGTGCTGCCCTTCACGACCGTGGACCTCGCCGTCGGCCGCACCGACGAGCTCGGGGCCGAGCCGCTCTCGGAGCCGCCGGGCGACACGGTGACGCGCGCGGTCGCGACCGCGATGCGCGACCAGGGCGACTGGCTGATCGTCGACGATCTCACGGTCGGCGAAGCCTTCCGCCGGCTCTACGGGGAGGTGCGGGCGCCGACCGCGAGCGAGGCGGTCGCCGTCGGCACGCTGCTGCGCGCCGACGCCGTTCTGCGCGGCGAGGTCAAGGTCTTCGAGGAACGCATCGGCACCGAGTTCGCGGCGAACCGTCCCGCGCACGTCGTCTTCGCGGCCGAGCTGCTGCGGCCGGCCGACGGCGTCGCCCTCTGGCAGGCGGAGTACGCCGAACAGCAGCAAGCGCTCTCCGAGAACCTCTGGAACCTGCCGGGCTTCGTGCGCGCCGGCGGGACGTGGGTGCGGGCCGGCGAGCTCGCCCAGATCGGCGCCGCGCAGATCGCCGCGCGCCTCCACGACGCGCTCTACGGCCCGGCGCCGCGGAGACGCGGCGCCGCCAGGACGAAGCGCTGAGTCCGGAGACGATGGGCACGATCCTCGACGGCAAGGCGGTGGCGCAAGCGGTGCGGGCGGAGGCGGCCCGCGCGGTCGAGCTGCTGCGCGCGCGCGGCGTCATCCCGGGCCTGGCGACGGTGCTCGTCGGCGACGACCCGGCGTCGCGCGTCTACGTCGACTCCAAGGAGCGCGCCTGCACGGAGATCGGCATGCGGTCGGTCGGACAGCGCCTGCCGGCCGACACGCGCACGGCGGATCTCGTTGCCCGCGTTCGCGAGCTGAACGCGCGCCCCGACGTGCACGGGATCCTCGTCCAGCTCCCGCTGCCGGATGCCGCGGACACCGACGCCGTGATCCAGGCGATCGCGCCGGAAAAGGACGTCGACGGCCTCACCGCCATCAGCCAGGGACGCTTGCTGGCGGGATTGCCCGGGCTCCGTCCGTGCACGCCGCTCGGCATCATGCGACTCCTGCGCGAGACCGGCGTCGGCCTCGCGGGCGCCACGGCCGTCGTGATCGGCCGGAGCCTGCTCGTCGGGAAGCCGGTCGCGCTCCTGCTGCTCGAGCAGCACGCGACCGTCACCATGTGCCACTCGCGCACCCGCGACCTCGCCGCCGCGGTTGGGGCCGCCGATATCGTGGTGGCGGCGGTCGGGCGCCCGGAGATGATCCGCGGCGATTGGATCAAGAAGGGGGCGATCGTGATCGACGTCGGCATCAATCGAGCGGCGACCGGCGGCCTGGTGGGCGACGTCGAGTTCGCCCGCGCCCGCGAGCGGGCGGCCTGGATCACGCCGGTCCCGGGTGGCGTGGGTCCCATGACGGTCGCGATGCTGCTTGCCAACACGGCCGCGGCCGCCGCGGCGACGACACGGGTGGCCGCATGAGCGAGACGAACGCGTCGGCGGCGGCGCTCGCGCGCACGCCCCTCTACGAGCGGCACCACGCGCTCGGCGCGAGGATGGTGGAGTTCGGCGGCTGGGAGATGCCGGTCTCGTACCGCGGGATCCTCGAGGAGCATCGCACGGTGCGCACCGCCGCCGGACTCTTCGACGTGAGCCACATGGGCGAGATCGAACTCCTCGGGCCGCACGCCGCCGCCGCCTGCCAACGGCTCACCACCAACGACGTCCGCCGCCTCGCGAACGGCCACGTCCAGTACACGATCCTCTGCCGTGAGGACGGCGGCGTGGTCGACGACGTCACGCTCTACCGCGTCGACGACCAGCGCTGGTTCTTCTGCGTGAACGCCGGCAACGTCGCCAAGGACCTGGCCTGGATCCGACAGCATGCCGGCGCGGCGACGGTGGTCGACCGCAGCCCGGCCACCGCGTTGATCGCGCTCCAGGGTCCGGCCGCCGCGGGCATCCTCGGCGCGCTCACCCCGCTCGTCCTCGAGCGCATCCCGAGCTTCCGCTTCGCACGCGGCGAGGTCGCCGGCCTGCCGGTGCTCGTGTCGCGGACCGGCTACACGGGCGAGGACGGCTTCGAGCTCTACGTCGACGCGCCGCGGGCCGGCGCGCTCTGGGACGCGCTCATGGCGGCCGGAGCGCCCGCCGGCCTCGAGCCCATCGGCCTCGGCGCGCGCGACACGCTCCGCCTCGAGGCCGCGCTCCCGCTCTACGGACACGAGCTCGACGAGCAGACGTCGCCGCTCGCCGCCGGGCTGGAGCGCTGGGTGCGGCTCGACGGCGAGGACTTCATCGGCCGGGCCGCACTGCGCCACGAGCGCGAGCGGGGCGCGCCGCGGCACCTGGTCGGGCTCGCATTGCGGGCGCCCGGCATCGCGCGCCAGGGCCATCCCGTCACCTTCGAAGGCGCCTCGGTCGGAATCGTCACGAGTGGGACGTTGTCGCCGACGCTCGGCAGCCCGGTCGCCCTCGCGTACGTGTCGGCGGCACTCGCCGCCCCGGGAACGAAGCTCGCCGTCGACGTCCGGGGCCGCCCCGTCCCGGCCGAGGTGGTGGCGACGCCCTTCTATCGCCGTCCGCGCCCGGTCGCCGCCGCGCCGGCGGAGGTTCCGTCCGAGGTCGCCGAGCCCGTCGAGGACGCGGTGGATGCGTCCGACGACGCGGCCCCGGCGGACGGCGAGGGGCTTTACGAGATCGACACCGCTCCCGAAGCGACCGGCGCGGACGAGCCGCCGGCCGGCGTGGCGGACGCGCCGTCGCCCGCCGACGACGACGCCGAGAACGCCGACGGCACCCAGGTCACACGCGAAGGAGAGCACTGATGCTGATCCCCGAGACGCTGCGGTATTCAGAGGACCACGAGTGGGTGCTGGTCGAAGACGGCATCGCGACTATCGGTATCACCGACCACGCGCAGGAGGAGCTCGGGGACATCGTGTTCGTCGAGCTCCCGGCGGTCGGCGCCGAGCTCGCGAAGTCGGCGACCTTCGGCGTCGTCGAGTCCGTCAAGGCGGTCAGCGACGTCTATGCGCCCCTCGGCGGCATCGTGACCGCGGTCAACGAGGCGCTCACGACCAAGCCCGAAACCATCAACGAGGATCCGTACGGCGCCGGCTGGATGGTGAAGGTGACGCTCGCGAATCGCGCGGACGCCGACGCGCTCATGACGGCCGAGCAGTACCGCGGCTTCCTGGCGCAGGAGAAGCCGTAGAGGCCCGACCCGATGCGCTATACGCCCCACACGTCCGCCGAGATCGACGCGATGCTGCGCGCGATCGGCGCGCAGAGCGTCGACGCGCTCCTCGCGCACGTGCCAGAAGCGCTGCGGACGCGGGCGAGTCTCGCGGCGCTTCCCGGCGGGATCGACGAGCGCGCCATGCGCATCGAGGTCGCGGCGCTCGCGGCCCGGAACCGCACTGACGGCCTCGCCTTCCTCGGAGCCGGAGCCTACCCGCACTTCATCCCCGCAGCGGTCGATCAGCTCGCGAGCCGCGCCGAGTTCGCGACCGCCTACACCCCGTATCAGCCCGAGGTGAGCCAGGGCACGCTGCAGGCGACCTTCGAGTTCCAGTCGGCCGTCGCCGCGCTCACCGGTATGGAGGTCGCGAACGCCGGCATGTACGACGGCGCCACCGCCGCCGCGGAGGCCGTACTGATGACCCAGCGCCTGCGCCCCGGCCGGCCGCTCGTGCTCGTCGCCCGCGCGCTGCACCCGCACTACCGGCAGGTGATCGCGACCTATCTCGCCGGGATCAAGGACGTCGAGCTGGTGGAAGTGCCGTACGGTCCGGACGGCGCGACGCCGCTTCCAGCCGCCGACCTCCTGCGCCGCGCCTCATGCCTCGTGCTCGGCTATCCGAACGTCTTCGGCATCGTCGAGGACCTGGCCGGCGCGGCGGAGATCGCACACGGGGAGGACTGCCTCCTCGTCAGCGCCACCACCGAGGCCCTGGCGCTCGCGCTCCTCCGGACGCCGGGCGCGGCGGGCGTCGATGTCGCGGTCGCCGAGGGGCAGAGCCTCGGGCTCCCCCTCGCGTACGGTGGTCCGGGGCTCGGGCTCTTCACGAGTCGCGAGCGCTTCGTGCGAAACCTGCCGGGCCGGCTCGTCGGGGAGACCGTCGACGTTCAGGGACGTCGCGGCTACGTCCTCACCCTGGCGACGCGCGAGCAGCACATCCGCCGCGAGCGCGCCACGTCCAACATCTGCACGAATCAGGGACTCTGCGCGGTGCAGGTGGTCGTCTATCTTTCCCTCCTCGGTCGCCACGGCCTCGCGAGCGTCGCCGAGCGGAACCTGCGCGGCGCGCACGCGCTCGCCGAGCGCCTGCGGGGGGTCGGGACGCTGCGCTTCTCCGGTCCGTACTTCAACGAACTCGTCCTGAGCCTCTCCGGCGCCCGTCGGCGCTGGCAGCACGCGCTCGCCGAGGGGGTCGTCGCGGGGTTGCCACTCGGCGACTGGTACCCCGAGCTCGAGGACACGCTCCTCCTCTGCGCGACGGAGCTCCACGACGCTGCGGCCATGGATCGTCTCGCCGCGGCGCTCGCCGCCGACGCGGCGGCGCCGGCCGCGCGCGCGGGGGGCCGCTCGTGAGTCGCCCCGAAGGAGTCCTCCGAAACGGGCTCCTCCCCGAACCGCTCATCTTCGAGCGCGGAGCGCCGGGTCGGACCGGAGCGACCTGCGACCCGGGCGAGGTCGGCGGACCGGCGCCCGCCGACGTGCTGCCCTCGGGACTACGCCGCGACGACGGCCTCGCCGGGCTTCCCGAGGTCAGCGAGCTCGACGTCGTCCGCCACTTCACGCGTCTGTCCCAATGGAATCTGAGCGCCGCGACCACGCTCTATCCGCTCGGATCGTGCACCATGAAATACAACCCGGTCGTCCACGAGGCCGTCGTCCGGCTCCCCGGGTTCGCCGACCTCCATCCGCTGCTCCCCGACGCCTGGGCGCAGGGCACGCTCGAGCTCATGGATGGCCTCGCTGGGTTCCTGCGCGCGGTGAGCGGGCTCCCGGGCGTCAGCCTCCAACCGGCCGCGGGCGCGCACGGTGAGCTCACCGGCATGAAGATGGTGCGAGCCTACCACACCGACCGCGGCAACCCGCGCAACCGCGTCCTCATCCCGGCGAGCGCCCACGGCACGAACCCGGCGAGCGCCGCGCTCTGCGGCTACACCGTCACCGAGATGCCCGCGAACGACTTCGGCATCCTCGAGGTCGATACGGTCCGGAAGCACCTCGGCACGGACGTCGCGGCGTTGATGGTCACCAACCCCAACACGATCGGACTCTTCGAACGCAACATCCAGGCGATCGCCGACGCCGTGCACGAAGCGGGAGCGCTCCTCTACTGCGACGGCGCCAACATGAATGCGCTCCTCGGCGTCGCCAAGCCCGGCGACATGGGCGCCGACGTCCTGCAGTTCAACCTCCACAAGACGTTCTCGACCCCGCACGGCGGCGGCGGCCCGGGTGCGGGCCCGGTGGCCGTATCGGAGCGGTTGGAGCCCTACCTGCCGACGCCGCGCCTCGTCCGCGACCCGAAAGGCCTGCGCTGGAGCGAGGACTTCCCGAAGGCCATCGGCCGCGTGCGCTCCTTCCACGGCAACGTCGGCATGCTGGTGCGGGCCTACTGCTACATGCGCACGCTCGGCGGCGACGGCCTCACCGACGCGACGGCGATGGCCGTGCTGAACGCCAACTACATCCGCGCCGAGCTCTCCGGCGTGCTGCCCCTGGCCTTCGAGACGCCGTCGCTCCACGAGTGCGTGTTCACGGATCACGATCTCGCCGCGACCGGCGTCCACACCCTCGACCTCGCGAAGCGCCTCCTCGACTACGGCTTCTTCGCGCCGACCATCTACTTCCCGCTGGTCGTTCCGGGCGCGATCATGGTCGAGCCGACGGAGACGGAGAGCAAGCAGACCCTCGACGAGTTCATCGCCGCGGTGCGGGCGATCGTCGCGGAGGCGAGGGAGACGCCCGAGCTCGTCAAGGAAGCGCCGCACGCGACCTTCGTCGGCCGCCTCGACGAAACCCGCGCCGCCCGCCGCCCGGTGCTACGCTGGAAGCCTCCGACGGCCCGCCCGACGGAGTGAGCGCCTCCCCGCGCGCGGCGCACGTCGACGCGTGAGCGAACCGGGCGCGGGGCCCCGCGGCGGCTTCCCCCGAGCCCTGCCGCGAAGCGGGCTGGTCAGAGCAGCGCCACGCTCAGGCGGCTCTCGATGCGGCCCGGCGAGCCCGCCGGCCCCGGCTGGTACGCCCGGAGCTGCGCCTGGAACACGAACTCGAAGTCCCCGTTCGGCTTGGCGGCCGCCTTCGGCGGGTTGTTGTCGAAGGCCGCGGTGTTGAGCGCGTCCGACAGCGTGTCGTCCATGTTCGCGCTCCCCGACTGGGTGTCGATCTGCACCGACTTGAGCTTTCCGCGCGCGTCGAGGACGGCCCGCATCTGCACCGGACTGCGCGCGCTCAGGATCTGCTCGAGCTCGAGGCGGCGCTGGCGGATGATCAGGTGCTGGAAGACCCGCTCCCCCACGCGCCGCACGAAAGGCGAGAACTCGTTCGCCTTCGTGTTCAGGAGCGTAACGGTCCCGCGCTGGATGTCGGGGAGATTGTCGAGCGTGCCGCGCGTCCCGGGGAGCGACCAATCGGGTGCGACCGGCGCGACGGCGAGCGCGAGCTTTCGTCGCCCGGTGCCGTCCTTCGCCGTGTCCTCCGGCTCGCGCGTCGCGTCGCGCTGAGCCGCAACGAGCTCGTCGGTCGACGCGAAGAGCTTGTCGAGCGCGGGCACGGGCTTCGCCTCCCTCGGCTCGGCCGCCGCGCCTTCCGCGGGCCGCCGCGCCTTCGCCGGCGGCGGCCGGTCAGCGGCGGCGACCCGCGGCCGGACTGGCTTCGGCGCCGCCGCGGCGGCCGGCCCGGGATTCGGGACGCCCGGATTCACGGTCTCGTGCTCGACCGTATTGTCCCGATCGCTCTGGAACCGTGGGCTCTCGGGGGGACGGTCGTTGATCTGGTCGGGCGGGGCGACCATCTGCCGCGGCGCCGCGGCGGGGGCCTTGGGAGGCTCCGGCGGGGCGAGCGCGACCTCGAGCGGCACGTCGAACGCCGGGAGCGAAGCGCTCCTCGGCACGTAGGGCACCAGGACGAGCAGCGAGAGGTGCAGAAGCGCCGAGGCCGCGATCGCGAGGGCGAGGTGTCGATCGCGCGGAGCAGTCGTCATCGGCATGGGGATTCTATGCGTCGAGCGCGCGAACCCGCAACTCGCATGCGATCGTCGCGTGAGCGGGGAGGCTATTGCGCCCCCGCAAAGCCTTCTCCTATAGTCGCACGAGCGCAGCTCGCGCCGTGGAGAATCGCATGTTCGGTTTGGGGATGGGAGAGATGCTCGTGATCCTGGTGATCGTTCTGATCATCTTCGGAGCCGGCCGACTGCCCGAGCTCGGCGAAGGCCTCGGAAAGGGCATCCGCAACTTCCGCAAGGCGACCAGCGAACCGGACTCGATCGACGTCACCCCACCGAGTCCCGGGACGAGCCGGCAGGCGGACTCGAAGCCCGACGCGTCGGGCGAACGCTCAACACCCGCGAGCTGAACTCGCGCAGCTCGCGCGGGGGCTCGAGGAACACGATCGAGAATGGCGTGGTCTCACCCGGCGCGAGGGCGATCACCGGGTCGAGCCGCTGTATCAGGGCGATCTCCGCTTCCGAGAGATCGGTGAGCGTGGTCCGGTTGCCGGTCGTGACGACCTTCTGATCGAGTTCGCCGCCCCCGAGGTCGTAGAGCGCGCCCGCTACCTCGATGCGCTCGATCGTCATCGGCGAGTTGTTGCGTGCGTCGCCGGTGATCACGAAGACGCGGCGCGCGTTGCGCAGGCGCTGAAAGCGTCCCTGCACGTTGGTCAGCTCGACCTTGGTCGTGAGATTGCGGTCGCGCGCGAAGGTGGCCCCGGCGAGGGGGAGCCGCGACAGCCAGGTCGACGTCTGCTCGGGCGCGACGCGCACGACGAGCGCGAGGGTCGCAAAGCCGGTGACCGCCGTACCGATGGCGCGCATGATCGTTCCGAAGCTCGACGGAGCCCGCATCACATCCTCCACCCGCAGGCGACGGCCCTCGTCGGCCGTCGCGATCCTTTCCGCCTCGCCCGCCTTCTCGTCCTCGTCTTCGTCGTTCTCGGAAACGTCGAAGTCGTCGAGGGGCGGCTCGTCGCCCGCCGCCGCGGTGATCGTGACCTCCCGGTCGAGCGCCCGCGTGATGATGATCGGCGGCGGCACCTCGACCGGCGTCGGCGCGGCGACGACCTCCGTCGCTTCCGGCAGCACCGGCGCCGACGCCACGACCGGAGGCGCCGGCGGCGCCTCCTCGGCCACCAGCAGCTCGGCGGGCTGGTGCTCGGGGAAGATGAACTCGAGCGTATCGGGCTCGCACGACGCATGCGCTCGCCGTGTCGGCGCGGGCGGGCTTTCGGGCGCGGGCGTCGCCCCCGGAAACTGCCGGAACAGATGGTGGCACTTCCCGCACTTGAAGAGCGGGTTCTCCACCGGTGCGGCGGCCGCGACACGCCAGCGCGTCGAGCACCGCGGGCACTGCATCATCATGTGTGTACCAGCCACCGCCGCCACCCCTTCGCCCGGCCCCCGGGCGCCCCTCAGCTCACCACATGACCGACCCGAGTGCGAAAGGGGGGACTTGAACCCCCACGAGTTTTACCTCACAGGATCCTGAATCCTGCGCGTCTGCCAGTTCCGCCACTTTCGCGCGTGCCGTTTTGAATACTTTGGAGGAGCGGGGGCGGTCAAGCTCGACCGCCCCCGCATCCGCTCACGGCACTGGCAGGAAGGTCGCCTTGTTCGAGAGCTTCCAGCCCTTCTCGCCCTGGGCCGTCCACAGACCGCGGATCGCCCACTCGTCGGCGCCGATGTAGACGTGCGTCCGCATGTCGGAGACCGCCGCCGCCATGTCGCCGTACGCCTTGATCTGCAGGACGTAGTAGCCGGCCGCCGCCTTGGTCTTCAGCTGATAGACGCCGCCTGCCGCCCGCGCGCCGCGATCCTTGTAGCGCGCCGACTTGGCGTTCTGCACCTCGATCGACCCCCGCACCAGCGACGTGCGGTAGATGACGTTGTCGGCGCTGTCCCGCAGCTCGATCACGAAGTGGTTGTTGATGAAGTCCACCGGTGCGTCCGAGATCAGGCGGCCGTGGAAGGTGAAGGCGTCCGGCAGCCCGTGCGTCCCGAACTTGATCCGGGCCGGGTCGGCGCAGATCGGTTCGTTGCAGTTGTTGAGACAGCTGTCGAGCGGCTTCTGCGGCTTGTCGGTCCGGCAGCCGCTGATCAGGTTGCCGTCGTCGCAGGTCTCGGTGTTGTTCGCCTGGATGACGCCGTCGCCGCACGACGTGCAGTCGAGCCGGCACGCCGGTTGGCCGTTCGGACCCGGCGAAAGGTTCGGCGGATCACAGGTCTCGTTGTTCGCCGTGTCGACGACGAAGTTGCCGCAGTTCGGGCCGATGCAGATCCCGTTGTTGGTGTAGACGCAGAGGAAGCCCTGCGACTGCGAGTCGCACGCGTCGTCGGTACAGGGGTTCACGTCGTCGCAGTCCACCGGATTCGACCCGACGCACGTGCCGGCGCCGTCGCATGCGTCGGTCTGGAGGCAATAGTCCCCGTCGTTGCACGGTGTGGCGGCCGGCTCGAAGGCCTCGGCCGGACAATCCTTGTCGACGGCGTTGCAGGTCTCTTCCACGTCGCAGTCGCCCGCGTCGGGACGGCAGACCGTCGTCGCCGGCTCGACGGCGTCGGCCGGGCAGTCCGCGTCGCCTCCCGTGCAGTTCTCCGCCGTGTCGCAGACGCCACCGGCGGGCCGACAGACCGTCGCGCTCGACTCGAAGGCGTCGGTGGGACATGCCGCGCCCGCACCCGTACAGCTCTCGGCCACGTCGCACACCCCGGCCACCGGCCGGCAGGTGACCGACGAGGCTTCGAACGCATCGGCCGGGCAGGTCACGCCGGTGCCGTCACAGCTCTCGGCGACGTCGCAGATGTCCGCCACCGCACGGCACTCGGTGGTGGACGGCTCGACCGCGTCGGCCGGGCAGGCAACGCCGCTGCCCGTGCAGTTCTCCGCGATGTCGCACACGCCGGCGCCCGGCCGGCAGACCGTGCTCGCGGCCTCGAACGCGTCCGTCGGGCAGTCGTCGGCCGCACCGTCACACACCTCGGCCACGTCGCAGACGTCCGCCGCCGCCCGACACGTCGTCGAGCCACCGAGCTTGGCGTCGGCCGGGCAGGGGGCGCTCGTGCCCGTGCAGTTCTCGGCCGCGTCGCATACGCCCGCCGCGCTGCGGCAGACCGTCGAGGACGGCTCGAAGTCGTCGGTGGGACACGCGGCGGTCGAGCCCGTGCAATTCTCGGCAACGTCACAGACGCCGCCCGCGGCGCGGCAGACCGTCGAGCTCGAGGCGAACGTGTTGCCCGGACAGGCCGTCCCCGATCCCGTGCAGTTCTCGGCCGGATCGCAGACGCCGCCCGACGCGCGGCAGACCGTCGCCGAACTCGCGAACGAGTCTCCCGGGCACGCGGCGCTCGAGCCCGTGCAGTTCTCCGCGACGTCGCAAACGCCCGCCGAGGCGCGGCAGACCGTCGACGAATTGGAGAGCGCGTCACCCGGGCACGCGGCGCTCGAGCCGCTACAGACTTCCTGCGGATCGCAGACACCGGTCGACGTGCGGCACACCTGGCCGCTCGCGCGGAAGAGGCA
>JADLHM010000085.1 GCA_020848745.1 Deltaproteobacteria bacterium
CCGGTGCGGCTGCCGGTCGCGGACGGCAGCATCGACGTCGCGGTGGTGCCGTGTCTGCGCTCGTGGTTCGCCGCGTTCTCCGGGCACGGGCCGCGCGCCGCGGGCGCGATCGTCGACCTCCTGCAGGACGTCCGGCGGACGCTCGCGCCGGGCGGCCAGGCGTATCTCGGGAGCGACAGCCGGCACGGCGTCACGCGCGTGCTGTCGCCGCGGCTCGGGGCGGAGGCGGGTCTCGCGCCACGGATGCTGAAGCGCATCGCGGCGCGCAGCGGTTTCGGCGGCTGCCATCTGTTCGCGCCGCTGCCCTTCCGGCACAAGTTCCACCAGATCCTCGACGTCGACCGCACGGATCGCATGAAGTTCTGCGGCGATCCCTACCGGACCCGCGGACGACTGGTGCGGTCGGTGGTGCGGAGCTGGGAGATCGCCGGCCGCCCGCCGCGCCTCGAGCGGAGCCTCTATCCGTTCCTCCCGGGCATCGCGGCGGTGTTGACGACGGGCTCGGCGCACCACTCCTTCGCGGAGCGGCTGCTCGTCGATCTGGCCGCGACCGGACGGATCCCGCCCGACGCGGGGAGGCTGTCGCGCTACTTCGTCCGGCCGCGCGGGGTGGCGGTGCTCGCGGGCGGCGCGTCCGACCGGGACGGCGTCTTCGTCCGCGTGCCGCTCGATCCGAGCGCCGTCGAGAGCTGCCGGCGCCACCACGAGACCATCGTCGCGCTCGCGGCCGATCCCCGCATCCCGGCGGAGCTGCGCGCGCTCTTTCCGGTTCCGCTCGCGGACGGAACCTACGCGGGACAGCCGTTCTTCGCCGAGACCGCGCGTCCCGGCGACTGCGGCCGCATCTACTACGCGCGCTCCGCGCGGCGCTACGACCGGGCGATCGCCAGTGCCGCCGGCGCGGTGTGCGGGCTCCGGCGGGCCACCGAGATCCCCGTCCTGATCGATCAGGGCGAGTTCGATCGGCTGTGCGGCGACTGGCTCGCGGATCTCCGCGCGTTCGTACGGCCCGACGCTCTGCCGGCGCTCGCGGCGATCGACGAGTGGCTGCGCGCGACGATGCTCGGCGCGACCCTGCCGCTCGGTTGGCACCACGGCGACTACGATCTCGCGAACCTCCTCTACGGCGGCGACGACGCGGTGAGCGGCATCCTCGACTTCGAGGCCTTCGATCCGCGCGGCCTGCCGCTGATCGATCTGCTGCTCCTCCTCGCCCGCCGCCTGATCCGCAGCGACGGGATGGCGTTCGGCGACGTCTTCGTACGGGTCATCCTGACCGGCGCGCTGGCGCCGCTGGAAGCCCGCCTCTTCGCGCGCGAGGCGGCGATCGTCGGCGTCGACGCGCGCATGCAGCGAGCCATCGCCGTGTGCGCGTGGCTCAACCACTTGAAGCTCCGCCGCGACAGCTGGCTCGTCCGCTCGCCGTCGTGGCTGGACGCGAACCTGCACGCGGTCCTGCACACGGTCCGCAGCGTCCTCTGACGAGCGAGTCCAACGGGAGCCATCGCACCATGACCGCACTACCGCTGATCCGATCCGACGCCGTCGCTCCCTGCGAGCGGTGGGGGGAGACCCTCACCGGACGCTTCCTGCCCGAGCTCTTCGCCGCCTACGAGCGCGAGTGCGTGCGCTACGCCGTGCTGCGCAACGCCGAGCGCTGGCCCGCCGACTTCGGAAAGGACATCGACCTCGTCGTGCACCCGCGCGATCTCCGGCGGCACGACGCGATCGTGCACCGGCTGTGCGACGCGTGGGGGCTGGTGCCGGTGGTACGGGTGAGCCGCGGCGGTCACTGGATGTACTACCTGATGCGGATCGGCGACGGCGCGCCGGTCGAGACGGTCTACCTCGATCTGCGGGTCCGCTTGAGCCACATGGAGCTCGAGTACCTGCCGGTGGACGTGGTGCTGGAGGACCAGCGCCACGAGCGCGGCGTGCGGACGCCGTCGCTCGCGGCCGAGGCGCTGGCGCTCGTGCTGCATTGCCTCTTCGACAAGGGCGCGGTGCGCGCCGACTACCGGGCCCGTCTGGAGGAGCTGCTGGCGGCCGCCGGCGACGAGTTCCGGACGCTGGCGGAGCGCGAGCTGGGAGCCGGCTTCGGCGCGCTGCTCGCCGGGGTGGTCGCCGATCCCGCGCGGCTGCCGGCGGTGCGGCGGCGAGCGACGGGCGCGATCCTCGCGCGCCGGCCGGCGACGCTCGCGCGCCACCTGCGCGCGCGGGGCGGCGTGTTCCTCGACCGGGTGCGCGCCCGCCTGCGGCCGCCCGGGCGGATCGTGATCCTGCTCGGTCCGGACGGCGCCGGGAAGACCACGCTCTCGACCAGGGTGTGCGAGCGCTTCGCCGGCACGCGTCTCAAGGTGTCGAGCGTCTACCTCGGCGCGCAGAAGCCGCTCCTCCCGACCCGGCGCTGGAGCCAGAAGATCCGCAAGCGTCTGCGTCCCGGCGGAACGGTGAAAGTGGTGAAGGACGTGAACCGCAAGCAGCGCCTGCGCGGCCTGGTCCACATCATGGCCGACAAGTGGCTGCGCTACGTCGTGCAGGTGCGGCCGCGCCTCGTGCGCGGAGAGACGGTCGTGCTCGACCGCTATTTCTACGACCTCCGCACCTTCGCGCATCCGCTCGTACGGCGACCGTGGGTGGAGTCGCTGATCATGCGCTGCATTCCCGAGCCCGCGCTCGCCTTTTCGATCGTCGGCGACGCGGCGATGATCACCGCCCGCAAGCACGAGCTGACCGTCGCCGAGACGACGCGCCAGCTCGCGTGCTACCAGGGCGTCAGCCGCTGGGTCCGCCATTTCCACGAAGTTCCCGCTGACGGAGCGCTGCCGACGGTCGTCGACGCGATCGCGACGCGCGTGGCCGGGCTGCAGTCCGGCGGAGCGGCGGCGACCCCGGAGGGATGACCATGGATCTCCGCCATCCATCCGATCGTCCCGATCGTCGGACCC
>JADLHM010000086.1 GCA_020848745.1 Deltaproteobacteria bacterium
GCGGCACGTGCGACGCCGGTCCGCGCGTCGGACTGCCCTGCGACGGGAACGGTACGGTGGCGAACCGCCCCGACTTCGGCACGACGAGCCTCGACTGCCCGCTCTCGCCCGCATCGATCATCGCGACGCTGCCGATCGACCTCAGCAACCAGACGGCGGCGGTCGCGAGGACGCTGACGGCGTCGAGCCCGAACTGCACCAACGCGGCCGGGAACAAGTGCCTCTGCGACACCTGCAACAACGCTACGGCGACGCCGTGCTTCACCAGCGCCGATTGCGTGGCGGTCGGCGCGACCCAGTGTGGCGGGAAACGGTGTCTCTCGGGCGCCAAGAACGGCACGCCGTGCGGCAACAACTCGGAATGTCCGGGCGGCAGCTGCGCGCGTCCCGGCGAGCCGACCAAGCCGGCGGCCTGCCTCGACAACACGAACACGGCGGCCCTCGATTGCGTCGACGGCGACGCGGACGGGGAGGGCGAGTGCGCCCAGGGTCCGACCGATCAGAACTGCAGTGTGGCGTCCGGCCACGCGCAGCGCGGGTGTCTGAGCGACGCCGATTGCGGCGGCACGCTCGGGAGCTGTCAGGTGGCGCAGCGCAAGTGCTTCCTGACCGGCGGCGGGACGTTCCAGCCCGCGGCGCTCGACGGCACCGACACGCTCGTGGCCGTCGGCATGGCGGACGCGCCGATGAACGATGTGGCGCAGCCGACGCTCGGCGCGGTCTTCTGCGTCGGGCCGACCGGCGCCGCCGCGGTGAACAACGTGGCCGGCCTCCCGGGGCCGGGCCGCGTCACGATCCGCGGCACCGCCAGCGGGTTGCCGTAGCGCGATCGGCGCGGGCGCCGGGCGGGGAGCCGGCGCCCGCCCGCGAAGTCGGCGCGGGTCGCGCGGCGCGTGCGCCGCGGCTCAGCCGTTCATGCCGGTTGCGGCGCTCATCGGGTGCAGGCTCGCGGCCGCGCTCGGGCGCGCCGCCACGCGCTCCTTCCACGACGCGACGTTCGTGAGCGCGCCGTCGAGCGGCTGACCCGCGCTCGCGCCGAAGTCGAGCGCGCAATAGAGGATGACGTCCGCCATGGTGAAGCGATCGCCGACGATGAACTGCTTGCCGCGGAGCAGCTCGTCGAGCCAGGCGAGGTTGTCGCGGGCCGTGGCTTTGAGCCCGTCGGCGGCCTCGGGGAGGCAGCGCATGCGCGTCCGGAAGAGCTCGAGGCCCTCGGCGAAGCGGAAGCCGTTGTAGAGGGGCTCGGTGATCTTGAGCTCGACGCGGCGCTGCCACATACGCGCCTCGGCGCGCTCCTCCGGCGTCCGGCCGATGAGCGGCGGACTCGGGTACTTCTCCTCGAGGTACTCGAAGATCGCGACCGTCTCGCCGAGGACGCGGCCGTCGTCGAGCTCGAGCGCCGGCACCTGGCCGCCCGGATTCTTGTCGGTGTACGGCGTCTGGCGGTTCTCCGCGCCGAGGAGGTCGATCGTCACCTTCGGCAGGTCGACGTCTTTCTCGAGGAGGAACATGCGGAGCGCGCGCGGATTCGGACCGAACGAGTCGTAGACCTTCATGGCGAGGACCTCCGGACGGGTGGGTTTCCGCCGGCCGTTGTGCTCATATCGCGGCGGTCATGCAACCACGGCGGCGCAAGTTCTGGGGCTGGGGATGGGAAGATGCGGGGCCGAGCGCGGAGCAGCAGGAGCGGATCGCGATGCTGCTCGCCGCGCGGCTCGGCGTCGACGTACCGAAGATCGGCGTGCCGCCCCGCATCGAGGACGTGGCGCTGCGCGCGCCGCGTGTCGCGCCGCCCGCGGGCCTCGCGCGGCTCTGCGCCACGGATCCCTTCACGCGCGCGAGCCACACCTACGGCAAGTCGTTCCGCGACGTCGTACGCGGCTTCGCGCGCGACTTCGCCAATCCCCCCGACGTCGTGGCGCGGCCGGCGACGGAGGCGGACGTCGTCGCGGTCCTCGACTGGTGCGCCGGCGCGGGGCTCGCGGCGATTCCGTACGGCGGCGGGTCGAGCGTGGTCGGGGGCGTCGAGGCGCCGGCCGCGGAGGCCTTCCCGGGCGTCGTGTCGATCGACCTCGGCGGGCTCGACCGCGTGCTCGAGATCGACCACGCGTCGCGCGCCGCGCGCATCGAGGCGGGCGTGCTCGGGCCCGCGCTCGAGGACCAGCTGCGGCCGCACGGGCTCACGCTCCGGCACTTCCCGCAGTCGTTCGAGTTCAGCTCGCTCGGCGGGTGGATCGCGACGCGCGCGGGCGGCCACTACGCCACGCTCTTCACCCACATCGACGAGTTCGTGGAGGCGCTGCGGGTCGTGACGCCGACGGGGATCGTCGCGACGCGGCGTCTACCCGCGTCGGGGGCGGGACCGAGCCCGGACCGGCTCTTCATCGGATCGGAGGGCGCGTTCGGCATCATCACCGAGGCGTGGATGCGCCTCCAGGCGCGGCCCACCTTCCGCGCGTCGGCCCCGGTGACGTTCCCGACCTTCGCCGGCGGCGCGGCGGCCGTGCGCGCGCTCGCGCAGTCCGGCCTGCACCCCACGAACTGCCGGTTGCTCGATCCGGGCGAGGCGCTGACGGCGGGCGCGGGGACGGGCGCGGAGGCGGTGTTGGTCGTCGGCTTCGAGTCGGCCGACCACGTCCTCGACGCGCCGATGGCGCGGGCGCTCGAGTGCTGCCGCGACCACGGCGGCCGCGCCCCCGCGGACGCCGGGCGGACGCGGCGGGACGACGAGGGGGCGCGCGACGGCGCGGCCGGCGCCTGGCGCCAGGCATTCCTCGACATGCCCTACCTCCGCGACGCGCTCGTCGGGATGGGGATGATCAGCGAGACCTTCGAGACGGCGGTCACCTGGGACCGCTTCGAGGCGTTGCACACGGGCGTCACGGAGGCCGTGAGCGAGGCGCTCCGGCGGGTGTGCGGCGCGGGCATCGTCACCTGCCGCTTCACGCACGCGTACGCCGACGGGGTGGCGCCGTACTACACCGTGCTCGCGCCCTCCCGTCCGGACCGGCAGCTCGCCGACTGGGCGGAGATCAAGCGCGCGGCCGCCGAGGCGCTGCTCGCGTTCGGCGGCACGATCACCCACCACCACGCCGTCGGCCGCGACCACCGCCCGTGGTACGACCGCGAGCGTCCCGACGGCTTCGCGCGCGCGCTCGGCGCGGTGAAGGCGACGCTCGACCCGCGCGGGGTGCTGAACCCGGGCGTGCTCGTTTCCCCAGGTCGCTCCTGAAAGAAGCTCCGCGTCGTGGGAGCGCTCGTCAAGGCTCCGGCACGTCCGGCGGCTGGCGGCGCCAGAAGTCACGAAGGCCGAAGGTGTTCATCCAACGCAGGTATTCCATGGCCACCTCGCGGCTTTCCGTCCGCGATCGCCACCAGGCATCGGGGCGAAACCCGTCGAGCGCCGGCGCGTGGACGAGGAGCCGTGTCCCATCGGGCAGGAGGCGGCGCAGCAGCCACGACGCCCGGCGGCTGTGGCTGCGCGACGTCAGATAGAGCAGGCTCGCCGGCCTTTCGCGGCGCGCCCAGGCGGCGACGGCTGCGATCTCGGTGTTGAGCCCGTCGACCGAGTCGTCCAGCAACTCGACCGCCGCCGCCGGGACGCCGCTCTTCTCGAGCATGGCGGCGGCGAGCTCGTGCGGCGGCAACCATGGAACGGCGAGCCGGCGCATCTCTTCGTCGAGCGGCTCGGGCCTCCAGCGTGCGATCACGATCCGGCCGCTGATGCCGTCGTGATGGAGACGCGCGGCCTCGAGCGCTGCCGCACGCAGCGTCGCCATCGACACCACCATGGCGTCGACGGCCACGGGCGGATCGTCGACCGTCAATCCTTCCCCGATCGCGGTCAGCACCTGCTCGCGAGTGATCCACGCGAGCGTCGCGAGCGCGAGCAGCGTGACGATGCCGAGCGGGAACCTCCGATGCGTACGCGTACGCCGACCGCTACTTCAGCTTCTTCAGGGCGGCGTCCATGCCGGCCAGGAGCTGCGCCGGATTGCTCTCGTCGTAGAAATATTTGTACTCCGCGCGCGGCGCGGTGAGCGCGGGGTCGAGAGTGCCGTCCGAGGAGAGGAAGTACGTGCGCGGGATGTACTCGCCGTCGGGCGCGTATTTCTTGCTGAGCTCGGCATTCTTGTCCTTGTCGAGGCGCACCGCGACGAACTTCTTGATCTGCGCGACGACCTTCTCGTCGTGGAAGACCTTGCTGTAGTTGGTGCAGTGCGGGCACCACTCCGTATAGAAGATCAGCAGAATCGGCTTCTTGTCCTTCTTCGCGGCAGCCAGCCCCGCTTCGTAGGGTTGCCACTGCACCTTCGCGTCGTTCCAGTCCCCGCCCGCCGCCGCGGGTGCCGCGGCGGCGATCGATGTTGCGAGCAGCGCAGCCAACCCGAGAGCCAGTCGTCCGTTGGTTCGCATCAAGTCTCCTTCGTTCACCCGCCGGCGAGCTTTACGGATACCCCGTCGCGCTCGAGCAGCGCAGCGAGACGCTCGCGATGATCGCCTTGGATGATGATCTCTCCGTCCTTCGCCGACCCGCCGGTGCCGCAGGCGCGCTTCAGCTTGCTCGCGAGCTCGGTGAGCCCCCGAGGATCGGCCGTCAACCCGCGTATGATCGAGACCGGCGTCCCGTTGCGGCCCTTCTTCTCGAGCCAGATGCGCGCCGCCGGCGTCGTCGCGACCGAGCGCTGCGGAGATCGCGCGACGGGCTGGCCGCCGGCCCCGCTGCCGTACACCAACGTGTCGCCGTCGCGTGCCCGCCGTCGCATGAGAAGCGTCAGCTTCTTAATGGCTTTGCGCCTCCGGCGTCAATGCGGCCGGGCGTCAGCGGCAGATGCGAGGTTGCTGCATGACGAGATTGCCCCGCACCGTGAGACGCTCGATGTGATCGAAGATTGCGCTCGGATCCATATGCGCGATATCGGCCGCGACGTCGATGCCGATCGACTCCCAGCGCTCGCCAGTGAAGTGGTTGCCCAGCGACCGGCGTAGACGCCGCCGCGTCACCCGCTCTATGCGTCCGAGCCCCTCGTAGCGCAGGCGGTAGAGCTTCCCGTCGGTGGAGCGGGCGTGGACGTCGATGCGAAACGGATCGTTGTCGCGCACGCGCGTCACGAGGAGGGGCTCCCTGAGCGTGCCCTTCCCCCATTGGGGGTACATCACTCCGATCGACGTCGCACGGTGGATCGATGGCGTCGTGGCGAGGGCGAGATCACCGAGCTCGTCGTCCCATCCGACGTTCGCGGAACCGAGGCCTACCAGCCGGAACTCCGAGAAACCGAGCGGCGCGCAGCTCGGCGAATCGACATCCAGTGGATCGGAACCGAACCCGCGCTCGAGCCCATCGGGGACCTGGTCGCCGTCCGTGTCGGCCACCAGGCGGTTGGTCTCGCCGTCGTCGACGCGTTGATCGAGGTCCACGTCCTCCGCGCCGTCGGGTAGGCCGTCGTGATCGGAGTCGACCACCCGCGCCGCTTCGACGTAGCCGATCGTGTACGGATTGGAGCGCGCGCTCTCGGTGCCGAACGCGTCGTACGCGGTGATCGTGAAGGTGTAGGCCGCCTCGACCTGCAGGTCGGCTATGACGCTCTCGAATCGCCCGGACCCGTCGCGGCGGGGGCGCGGCACGTCGATCGGCGCGCGCTCCTCCGCATCGGCGGGCTTCACGTGCAAACGATACCCGGCGACGAACGGATCACCGTCGCTCCTCCAGCGAATCGTGACGGAGTACGCCTCGACGCACGACACGGAGCATACGAGCGCGAAGACGATGGCCAGGACGGCCCGGGGGGCGTGTCGTCGGAGCATGCTGAGCGAGCAGGCATTGCAACGCCCGAGCCACGGCGACTCGCTGGCCAAATCTCAAGGCTTCAACTACTTGCGATCGAAGGGCGGGTGCTGGACAGTCACGCCGCTTGGCGGGCGGCGGGATATTGGCGCGCGGCCGCCATGTCGTCCGGCGCGACCGAGCGCAGAGGCGTCGCGTGGCGGAATCGCATCGAGAGTGCCATGGCATCGGGATGAGAGAGGCAGGACGTCCTCGTATCGTGCGCGTCGTTCGTCACTGGATCCTGGTGGCGTTCGCTGTCCTCATGGCGGCGTGCGGAGGTGGAGGCTCGGGCTCCGGTACGGATGACGCGAGCAGCGACGGCGACGGCACCGCCAACGTGCAGCGCTTCGTGGTGCGCTGGCGAGCGTCGGCCGCCGCCGCCGGGTACCTCGTGCATTGGGGCACCGAGTCCGGCGCGTATCGCGATGCGGTCGACGTCGGCGCGCCGCTTCCGGATGCCGACGGCGTCGCGAGCTTCGAGCTCGAGTACCCCGGCCCGAGCGGCGTGATCTACTTCGCGCTCAGGTCGTACGACGCCGCGTTTCAGACGAGCGCGTTCTCGAACGAGATCGCGGTCGCCGTTCGCTGAACCCTCGTCGACACAACATCTCCTCGCGCACACGCCTGAGGCGGAGCGATGGTGATTGCTGGCGAGCGTCACTCTCGCGACGCCGCCGAGCCCGCGTGAATCTCGTCGCGGTCCGCCATGCGAAGCCACGCGGCGGAGATGCAACGGACCGCCGCCGCGATCTTTCTTCGCGCGCAGAGCGCGTGGACGATCACGTGCGCGCACCCAGGTTCGCAGGTGGTTGTCATGGCGAGTGGCGACGGCACGTGCCTTGCCTACGTAGCGCGCCATGCTTGCCGCGCCATCGCTCCATCGCGCCATCGAATCAGCACTCGCTGTGCTCGTGCTGCTGGTCGCGACCGCGACGTCGGCGTCGGCGTACGATGCGCGCATCGCCTGGTCTCCCGTCGATGGCGGCGTCGGATACAAGATCTACGCGCGGGAAGGCGGCGCGCCGTATGGCGCCGCGACCGACATCGGCGCGCGGCTCCCGGACGCCGACGGCACCGTGCGGTTCGTGTTCCCCGGTGCGAACCTCCGCGCCACGACCTACTTCGCGGTGACGAGCTACGATGCGACCGGCGACGAGAGCGACCGCTCCAACGAGCTCGCGATCACGTACGCGAGCGCCGCGGCCGTCGTCGACTCGGATGGCGACGGGCTGACCGACGCCCGGGAAGACCGCGACCTCGACATGGTCGTCGACGTCGGGGAGACGGATCCGCTGGTCGCCGACACCGACGGCGACGGCGTGAGTGACGGCGTCGAGGTGACGCAAGGCAGTGATCCGCTCGACCCGAACGAGTCGACGCCGTACCCCGTGACGCCGACGCCGACGCTCACGACAGTGGCGACCGCGACCCGCACGGCGACGCCGGAACCGACGCGTACGAGCACGCCGCTCCCGACGCCGACCCGTACCGTGACCGCGTCGCCGACCGCTACGCGTACGGCGACGCGAACGCCGACGCCGACCAAGACGGCGACACCGACCAAGACGGCGACACCGACCAAGACGGCCACCTCGACGAAGACCGGGACGCCCACGGAGACGCCGACGCCGACCAGGACGGCGACATCGACGCGGACGGCGACGGCCGTTCCCACCGCGACACGCACCGCGACGGCCGTGGCGACGGCGACGAGCACCCGCACGGCGACCCCGGTGCCGACGGCGACTGAGACTCCGGCGCCGACCGCGACCGGAACCGCGCAGGCGAGCGCGACGATCGCCCCGACGGCGACACGCACCGCGACGCCTATGCCGACCTCCACGCCGACCACCGCTGCGACGCCCGGCGACGGCGATCTCAGCCACCGCGGAAGCATCATCGCGCGCGTGCCGGTTGCGACCGGCAGCGGCAACAAGGATCTCGAGGTGATCCGTGACGGCGACATGCCGCCGGTCGGCACGAACGCACCGCTTCGTCAGTACGACACGAACGACGGTCGCAACAGTTCCAACGAGGACTGGATCGGCTACGCGTTTGCCGAGGTCCACACCTTCGCGCACGTGACGTTCCAGGAGGGCATGCACTTCTCGCGCGGTGGGTGGTTCTCGACGCTCACCGTGCACGTTCGCCGGAACGGCCTGTGGAGCCCGGTGTCGTCGCTCCACGCCACCCCGGAGTATCCCGGGACCAACGACGGGCAGTCCTACGAGATCTACCAGATCGACTTCGCGCCGATCGCGGGTGACGCCATCCGCATCTGGGGTCGTCCGGAAGGTCGGGACGAGTTCATCTCGGTCGGAGAGCTGCGCGTGTACGGCCCGCGCGAGAGCGACCCGATCCCGGCGACGGCAACGCCGATGCCCACGCGCACCGCGACGCCGGGTGCGACGGCGACGACGACGCAAGTGCCGACCGCGACGTCCGCCGCGACGGCGACGCAGGCGCCGACCGCGAACCCGCCGACCGCGACGCCGGTCGACGCGACGCCGATTCCGACGGTCGTCGCGACGCCCGCGCCCGCCCTCTGCGGCAACGGCGCGCTCGACGCCGGTGAGCAATGTGACGGTGATGCGCACGCTGCCTGTGCCGCGCATTGCCTCGCCGACTGCACGTGCGCCGTGAGCTTCACCTTCCCGCTGGACGGTTGGACGCCCGCGAAGGGCGCACGCAGCCAGGCCATCATGGACGGCGGCATGCGCGTTCTCGCCGTCGATTCCGAATCGCCGCACGGAGGGCTCTCGTATCCCGACGCGCCGACGCTCGACCTGCCGTTCCCCGTCCTCTCGTTCACGGCGCGGGCGGGCGCCGACGCCCGCCTGGAGGTCACCGCGCGCGCGAGCAACGGCAAGCGCTACGTGGTGATCTACGTCGCGGGCGACGGTGTGCCCATCGCCGGCAAGCGGCGGGCGACGTTCCCGGTCGCCATGAGCCCCAAGAAGCTTCGTACGATCCTCCGTGATTTGCAGGCCGATCTGGCGTCCGCGTTCGACGCCGATCTCGCTGCCGTCGACCAGGTGACGCTGCGCGGGACGATCCACGTGGCCGAGATCACGGTGGCGAGTCGCGGCGTGCTGCGCGTCGAGCCTACGCCGATCGCCGAGATGGCGCTGCCGGTAGGCGGGTGGTCGCAGCAGGGCGCGGGGACGGTCGTCGAGAACGAGTTCGACGCCGAGCTCGGGGCGCCGACGATCCGTACCGAGCCGCGCGACCGTGAACGCGCGAAAATCGCCGTCGGCTTCCCGAAGAAGAACAGGCTGGCCGCCGACTACCGTGTCTTCTCGCTGGTGGTGCGCGACGAGCACAAGCTCGCGATCGAGGTGCGGCTGCGCGCGAAAAAGCGCATTGTCCGGCTGCGCTACGCGGCCGGTCTCCCCGAGCCGGTGGCGCGGGGCCGGAAGACGACGTTGCCGCTCGTGTCGATGCCGGTCGAAGGCAGCGGATATCGTCTGATTACCATCGACCTCGCAGCCGACCTGGCGCGCGTCGTGCCCGGTGCGACGCTCGACGGCGTGCTCGGCCTCCGCGTGCAAGGCAAGTTCCGGATCGGCGACCTCGTGCTGCGCGAGCCCATGCGCTGAAATTCTGCCAGCCCGCACTTCGCACCAGGTTCCTGCTGCGAGCGTCAATCGCACGCCATCTCGAGCCGTACTCGCGCCTCGCTCCTCGACGGACTGTCCAGTCCGCCTGCGTCGCTCGGCGCTCTGTTCGGCCCGATCTGGCGCACGCTCGACGCTCTCGCGACGTGGACCTGGTGAGAAATGCGGGCTAGGTCCTCCGGCGTGGCGAAGCGCCGGACGCGTGCGACCGTGTGGCTCGGCCTCGCGCTCGGCCTTGCCTGCGTGGCGCTCTTCACGCGGAACGCCCCGTGGCGGGAGATCGGCGCTGTGCTCGCCGGGGCGGACGTGCCGACGATCCTCGCGGCGAGCGTGTGCTTGCTGATGACGTCGGTGGCGCGTGCCTGGCGATGGCGGCAGCTGCTCGCCGGGGCGCCGGTGTCGTTCCGCCATCGCCTGACCAGCACGCTGATCGGCTTCGCCGGCAACAACACGCTGCCCGGACGCCTTGGCGAGCCGCTGCGATGCTGGGTTGTGACCCGACTCGACGGTCGCATCGGCTTTTGGCAGGCGGCCGGCTCGATCGTCGTCGAGCGCGTGTTCGACCTCGGGGCCGCGCTCGTGCTGCTCGTCGTCTTCCTCGTCGCCGCGCCCTTCCCGCCGGGCACGGCGGTGCGTGATGCGGCGTTTCTCTCCCGGCTGCGCGGCGAGGCGCTGATCGCCGGTAGCCTCGCGGCCGTCGCGGCGCTCGGGCTCGTGCTGTTCGCGCGGCGCCGGCTCGCAACCGATTCTGGGCGTCGCGGCAGCCTCGGGGCGCGGCTCGCGTCGCTGCAGGCCGGCATCGCTGGTCTCCGGTCGGGGCGCTCCCTCGGGCTCGCGGTCTTCTTCACCGCCGTGCTCTGGGGCTCGATGGTGGCGTTCGAGCTCCTGATGCTGCGCGCGTTCGGCTTCACGGAGCTCGGTCTCCCGCACGCCGTCGGGTTGTTGGTCGTGCTGTCGTTCGCGATCGCCTTGCCGCAGGCGCCCGCCGGGGTCGGCGTCGTGCAGCTCGCGAGCGAGACCACGTTGACGGCGCTCTACGGGATGCCGGTCGATCGCGCCAAGGCGTTCGCCATCGGACTCTGGATTTGTCAGGTGGCCGTCGTGGTGAGCGCGGGCGCCGTCGCGTTGTGGGCCGAGGGGCTGTCGCTCGCCGACATGCGGCGCGCCCGGAGCGCCGTCGACGCCTTCGACCAAACTCCGTCGCCGGGGTAGGCCGAGCCCTCGCGCAGTTCTGCAAGAAAACCGGGTAGGGAGCCCGTTTCTCAGCCGGTCGCGCTCGACGGCGTTGCGGCCTCAGGCAGCATTGGCTATCGCAAGCACGTCCGAACGTCGCAACCCGACTCCTGGGGAGGAGGTCGGGTTCCGCGGCGGCGCCCTGCGTTGCCAAGCAGGGCGGAACGTGCCCGCAGCTGCAGCGTCATTCCGGGCCGCCTTCGGCGGTGCGGCGAACGGGGCGATCTTCGGTCGGGCAAATCAATCACGGATCGAGACGGTTTCACGATGTACGGTGGATCGTTCCTGCGAGCGTTCGCTCGTGTCACTCGTCGTGTCGCCGCGGGCGCGGCGGTCGTCGGCGTGCTCGCCGCTCCTCCCGCCGCGGACGCCGCGATGGCGCTCGTCCGCTGGCTGCCCCCCGCGAGCTCCGGCGTCACGGGCTATGCCGTGTACGTGCGCGCGCCCTGCGCCACCTACAGCGGCGCGCCCGTCTGGACCGGCACTCCGGCTCCCGCAGCCGACGGCAGCATGTCGGCGACGGTGACATACACGCCGTCCGGAACGAACTACTTCAGCGTCGTTGCCGTCGCGAACGGCGTGGAGAGCAACATTTCGCAGGAGCGCGCGCTCGGACCGACCAATTCCTGCCGCGAAGATGCGTGCGTCGCGAAGACGTCGTGTACGTGCGGCAATCGCCCGAACGGCGTCCCTTGCGACGACGCGTCCTTCTGCAATGGCCCAGAGGTCTGCATGGCCGGCGTGTGCGATACCAGCCCGACGCGCGATTGTACCGATGCGATCGATTGCAGCATCGACTCCTGCGACGAGGCCACCCGCCAGTGCACCCACGTCGGCCCGCCGGGATGCTGTCTGGCGTGCGACGCTTCGGATCCGTGCCTGGCCGACGCGTGCGCCGCCGGAGATTGCTCGGCGCCCGAAGGTCTCGACATCGAAATCAGCCGGGTCAAGTTCATGAAGAAGGCCGAGACGATCAAGCTCGTCGGCAGAGGCCGGTTCGAGCTCGACGCCGCGGTCGATCCGTCGCAGACGGGCGCCCTGGTCGAGATCCGGAACGCCGCCGGCGCGGCCTTGTACGCCGCCGCCATCGACGCGTCGCTGCTGCATGCCGGCGCCGCGAGCGGACGCTATCGCTATACGGCGTCGCGGGCCGAGGCGGCGCAGCAGAGCAATGGCCTGACCCGACTCGACTTCCGCGTGAAGGGTCCGCGCTGGCTCGTCACGCTCATGGCGGACGCGCCGACGCTCGCCGAGGCGGCCGAGGATCCGGAGGTCACGGTCATGCTCCGGCTCGGCGACAATTGTCTGCGCCACATCGACCTGCCGTGCACCGCGAAGCCGCACCTCTCGGTCTGCCAGTGACGACCGGGACCCCCGGAAGCAGGCGCCGGTCGTTACCGCTCATTCGCCCGGGAGCGTCAGCAACCAGCCCTTCGGCATCGTCTGCCACGTCGATTGGTTCAGGAAGCCGTCGTCGCCGATCGAGACCTGGAAGCCCATCTGGGCGAGGGTCGTCTTCGAGAGGTCGCCGTAGGTCTTGAGCACGAAGGTGAAGTTGTTGCGCTTCGGGAAGTAGCGCACGTCGAAGCGCGCGAGGCCGTCTCGTTGCCGTTGCGCGAGGCGATTGCGGAACCGGAAGAGGTTGCGGCTGACCTGCTTCACGTCGCCGGCCGGGATGACGAGCGAATAGATCTTCCCGTCGGCGTTGGTGAGCAGAATCTTGATCTCTTCGAGGTTCGGTGTGATCGGCGTGAGCGGCGCGAGGCTCCCGTGCACCGCCAGCAGATCGCCCGTGTCGCGTCCGAAGCGGATGGCGCCCGGGTCGCGGCCGATCGGCAGGCAGTCGCAGTCGGGATCGAGGCAATCGATCGCGCCGTCGCCGTCGTTGTCGACGAGGTCGAGGCAGATCTCGAACGGATGGCAGTTGGCGTCGCACGTCGCCGTGTTCGGCGGCTCGCACTGCTCGCCGCGCTCGGGCTGGACGATGCCGTCGCCGCAGAACGGCTCGATCGTGCAGGCCGCGCTGCAGCCGTCTCCGTCGTCGATGCCGGGCTCGCATACGCCCGGCACGCCGAGCAGGCAGCCGTCGTCGCACGCCTCGCCCTGGTCCTGGGTGCCGTCGCCGCAGCGCGGGAGCGTGCAGTCGTTGCGACAGGCGTCGCCGTCGTCGGTGTTGCCGTCGTCGCACTGCTCGTTCGTCTCCTGGACGCCGTCGCCGCAGTACGTGCAGTTCTGGCGGCAGGTGGCTCCGTTGTTCGTGGCGGAGCCGGGCGGGTCGCAGGTCTCGGGCGCCTTCACCGTGCCGTCACCGCAGAACTCGAGCAGCGGCTCGTCGGCGGCCGCCGCGCCGCTCTTGTTGAGCTTGACGCCGGTCGCGAGGTCGCCGATCTGGACGGGGTAGCCCGGCAGCGTCGCGCCGGTGTCGGGGTTCACCGCCGTGAGGAATCCGCCGCGGACGCCGTAGAGCACGTTGTTCGACGACGAGAAGGCGAGGCCGCGGAAGATGTCGCCCGCGACGATCGTGTTGAGCACCGTGCCCGCCGGCGTGATCTCCTGGATCGTCGTGCTGTCGAGGACGACGACGAAGAGCGAGCCGCGCGCGCCTGCGAAGGTGAGCGCGTTCGCGGCGCCGGCGATCGCGTACGAGTTCAGCTCGGCGCCGGTCGTCGAGTCGATCTCGGTGACCGCGCTGTCCAGGCTCACCGCGAAGATCGACGTCGCGGTGGCGCCGAGGCCCGAGCCCGACTCGAGGGGCGCCGCGGGCTTCGGGAGCGTGTGGTCGACCCCGACGCCGCCCGGCACGTACGCCTGGATCACGGCGAGCGTCTCGTCGGTGTAGTAGAGGTAGGTGCCGTCGAAGGCGAGGCCGGGACGCGTCGCCGCGATCGGCGGGACGAGCAGGGTCTCGGCGATCTTGTTGCCCGTCACGGGGTCGATCTCCCAGATCGCCATGTGCTCGTTGGCGGCGACGAAGAGCCGGGTCGCGGCGCTCGCGGGCAGCGACCAGCCGAGCAGCGGGACGAGCGAGCAGAGGGCGAGGGCGGTGCGACGGAACCAGGCGGTGGGCGAAGTCATCGGGGATCTCCTATCCGGAAACTGACGGGTAGCGGCACGAGCGGAGCGATGGGGACCGCCCCGTGTGGCGAAGATCTACATGCCGCGCACAGGGACAGTCAAGAAATTTCAAGGGCATAGTCGCATGGTGGATGCGTGCGCCGACTCCCTGTCGGGCGCGGTGCTTCAGCGGGCGGCCGGGCTCGCGTAGCGCGTGGCGACGATGCCCGGGAGCTCGATCGTCCGGTCCACCGTACGCTCGCGCCCGAGCACGAGCGGTAGCGTGCCCGCGCGGTCGCCGTGGAAGCTCCGCGTGGCCACGAGCCAGACGTGCGCGCGCCCGGCGGCGAGGGCGCGGAGGTCCGTCGCGGCCCGGGTCGGGTCGACGTCGCGCTCGGCGTCGGTCGGAGGGTAGGCCGCCACGGTCGCCGGTCCCGGGTAGTAGTAACGCACGGCGCCCGCCATGTAGGGTGCGTTGACGATGACGAGGTCGTCGGGGGCGGCTTCTGCACGCAGCGCCGCGGCGAGGCCGCGGCAGTCCTCCTTGGCGTAGCGCGTGTCGAAGGCGAGCTGCGCGCGCGAGACGAGCGAGAGGATGGCGGCGCCGAGGGCGAGCCCGGCGACCGCCGGACGGCGCACGTCGGCGGCGCCGAGCCCGATCAGGATCACGAAGGCCGGGAAGGACACGATGCCGTAGCGGGCGTTCAGCGGATTCGCCCCCGTCGCCGCGACCGTGAAGGCGAGGCCGAGCGGGAGGGCGAGCCACGTCAGGAGGAGCGTGCGCGTCGAGGCGTCGAGGCGGCGCGTCGCGGCGAGGCCACGCAGGATGAGCGCGCCGAAGATCACGGCCGCGAGTGCCACCTCCGGCAGGGAGTCCATGACCGCGCGCAGGCGGTCGTCGTGCAGCTCGCCCGTGCTTGGCCCGTACGAGAAGCCGACAGCGTAGGCGTAGACGACGTACGGCAGGTCGAGCCAGCCGACGCCGCGGCTGTCGGCGGGATTGTTTGCGCCGTGCGCGCGGATCAGGAGGAGCGCGGGGACGAACGCGAGGCCGGCGACCGTGAGCGCGGCGAGTCCGGAGCGGGCGCGCCGCGGGTCGGCGCGCGCGCGTGAGAGCAGGTGGATGCCGAGGATCATCGGCAACGCGAGCGCGATCGGATGCGTGTAGAGCGCGAGGACGACGAGCGCGGCGGCGGCGGCCCAGCGGCTGCCGCCGCCCCCTCCGAGCGCGCGCACCCAGGCGCCGACGGCGAGCGTGACGAGCAGGATCAGCAGCACGTAGGGCCGCACCTCCTGCGAGTACCAGACGTGGAACGACGAGAGCGCGAGCGCGGCGGCTGCCGCGACGACCGCGCCCGGGGGCAGGATCGGCGCGGTCGCCCACGCGAGCGCCGGGATGGTCGCGGCGCCGAGCGCGGCCGAGGTGAGGCGGAGCACCGCGTCGCGGTCGCCGAGGCCCGGCCAGGCGACGGCCTTCGTGAGCGCCCAGTACGCCATGCTGAGCCACGCGGTCGGCTCGAGGCGGCCGGCCTCGAAGTCGGAGGCGAGCCGGGAGACCGGCGTCGCGATCACCTGCACCGAGCCGATCTCGTCGTACCAGAGGTTCTGCGCGTTCAGGTGGAAGGCGCGGAGCGCGAAGGCCGCGACGGCGAGGAGGACGATCGCCGATCGGGGGACGGCGCGGGGCGGCGCGCTCACGTCGTGTTCCGGCGCTCGGCGGTCCCGGCCCGCAGGCGCGCCAGGGTCGCCGTGATCTCCTTCATCTCGGCGGCGGCGAGCTTCGGGCGATTGGTGTTGCGGAGCGGCGGCAGGTCGCGGCGTACGGCGGCGCCGTCGACGTCCACTCCGAGGATCTCCCGACCGACGCGCTCGACGATCGCGTGCGGCGCGGTGCAGAACGACTCGTAGTCCACGACCCAGAACCGCGCGTCGCCGACGATGCGCCGCGCCTCCTCCATACGTCGCTCGTGGTACACGATCTGCGCGCAGACGTCTTCGATCGGACTCGCGTACGTCCCGCGCGCCGGGTCGTTCACCCCGTACTGCGCCGCGCGCGTGCCCTGGATCGTCTCGCGGGCGCCGAGGATCGATTGCGCGGCGAAGACCGGGTCGCGGCGGACGTAGACGAAGCGCGACGTCGGAAGCGCCTCGGCGACGGCGGGCACGCCGGTCGCGAGCGCGTTGTTCTTGGTGACGAGCGCGCGGCCGAAGGCGTGCTCCCACGCCGCGAAGAAGCGGCGGAGGTCGGCGGCGGTCTCGCTGGCGAGCCGCTCGGGGACCGCGTAGCGGTCGGCGCCGAGCCAGCGATCCCAGAGGTGCAGGCCGTCGTTCTCGGCGGCGAAGCCGCTCGTGCGCCCGTAGTAGCTGTGGAGCGTCGCCGCCGGCTTCGGGAGCATGCGGCCGAAGAGGCGGTTGGCGGCGATCGGCGCGCGCGGGAACACGCCGGTCAGGTTGTTGAAGTAGGTGACCGGCAGGTGATGGATGAGCGCCTGCGAGAGCACGGTCGTCCCGCTTCGTGGCGCGCCGGTGACGATGACGACCGGCTTCTTCGGCGCCACGTGATCGCCGAGGAGGAGCTTCTCGAGGGTCGCGGCGAGAAGCGCGTCGAGCGGGGTCGCCGCCGCGCCGAGCGCGGTGCTGACGATCGCGAAGTACGCCGCGCGGTCGCGCGAGGCGAGGATCCGCCGCGCGAGCCCGACGGGATCGCGGAAGTTCGCCGGCACGAGGCGTCGGAACGGACGCGGGCGCTCTCTGGTCATGCGTCGGCCGCTCAGGATACCGGGCGGATGCTCGGGAATCAGCTCCCGTTCTCGGCAAGGCCGGCCGCGAGCGCCGCCACGATCGCCTCGCCGGCATGTCCGTCCCCATACGGGTTGTGGGCGTGCGCCATCGCCGCGTACGCGGCGGGGTCGGTCAGGAGGCGGTCGGCCTCGGCGACGATGCGGTCGCGGTCGGTGCCGACGAGCTTCGCGGTGCCGGCCTCGACGCCCTCGGGCCGCTCCGTCGTGTCGCGCATCACCAGCACGGGCTTTCCGAGCGACGGCGCCTCCTCCTGGATCCCCCCCGAGTCGGTCAGCACGAGGGTGCAGCGCTTCAGCAGCGCGACCAGGCTCGCGTAGTCGACGGGGGCCGGCAGGTGCACGCGCGGCACGCCGGAAAGGATGCGGCGCACGGGTTCCTGCACGTTCGGGTTCAGGTGCACCGGGTACACGAGCTCGACGTCGGGATGCCGCTCGACGATCGCGCGCATCGCTTCGCACATCGCCACGAAAGGCGGGCCGAAATTCTCGCGCCGGTGCGCCGTCACCAAGACGACCCGGGACGCCGGCGCGAGCGCGGGGACGACGTCGGCGCCATCCGCGACCTTGTCGGCGATCCACCGCAGCGCGTCGGTGACGGGATTTCCGGTGACGGTGATCGCCGCGGGGGCGACGCCGGCGCGCAGCAGGTTGTCGCGCGCCCAGGCCGTCGGCGCGAAGTGCCAGTCGGCGAGCACCGTCGTCATCTGGCGGTTCAGCTCCTCGGGGAACGGCGAGTCCTTGCGATACGTGCGGAGGCCGGCCTCGACGTGTCCGATCGGGATGCGGTCGTAGAAGGACGCGAGCGCCGCGGCGAACGTCGTCGTGGTGTCGCCCTGCACGAGCACCGCGGCGGGTCGCGTGTCGGCGAGCACCGGCGGCAGGCGTTCGAGGACGCGCACCGTCACGTCGTTCGGCGTCTGCCCGCTCGTCATCACCTGCAGGCGGTGCTCGACCCGCAGCTCGAACAGGTCGAGGACCTGGTCGAGCATTTCCTGGTGCTGGTTCGTGACGCATACGACGGGGCGGAACTCGCCGGCCCGCGCGGCGAGCGCGCGCACGACGGGCGCCATCTTGATCGCCTCCGGGCGCGTCCCGAACACGCACAGGATCGTGCGTGCGCTCATGCGGGTCGGATCACCTTCAGACTGTCGCTGCCGGTGCGGCCGCCGAATCCGTCCACGACGACGTAATACGTGCGACCGGCGACGGAGGCAACGCGCGGGCGGGCGGTCGCGTGGGCGCTCCGGTCGTGGCGCGCGGCTTCGACGGCCGCGCTCAGGCCGCGACGGTGACGACCTCCGGCGCCGGCATCCGGCGAGCGCCGACCAGCGTCGCCGCGAACGTCGCCACGAGCCCGAACGTGAGGAGCTCCGCCCACGTCACGCAGAACATGCCGACGATGCCGTCCATGCCGTTCGGCAGGACGCGGAAGGGATCGGCGACCGCCGCGACGGCCGCGAAGCGCACCACGTAGCCGACGACCAGGAGATCGAGGAGGTGCGTCGTCCAGCGCCGATCCGCCACCGCGAGCGAGGGCAGGGCCATCGCCAGGATCACGATCCACGGCAGGCCGTACTTGAGCAGCAGGAGGCCGATGACGGTCGCGAGGGGCAGCCCGGAGTCGGCGAGGAGGAAGCCCGGCGCGGTGCGGATCGAGCTGATGTTGTACTGGTCGCCGAGCTCGAAATAGAGGCATATCCGCAGCAGGACGAGCACCGTCGCGACGAGGTAGACGAGGCCGGGCCGCGCGAGGTCGATGCGGATCCGCGACACCGCGAGCGCGACGGCCGCGGTCGCGCAGAACACGAGCTCCTCGTGCACGTCCGAGGCCATGACGAGGAAGAGCGCCGTGCTCGACGCGATCAGGAGCGCCGCCGCCGCGCGGGGCGCTTCCTTGAGGACCATCGCCGTCAGCATGACGACGAAGAAGAGCGCCAGCACGACGCTCGCGAGGCTCGTGCTCGGGGCGGCGCGCCATCCGAACGCGGCCGCGAAGATCGCGAGTACGAGCGTTGCCGCGAGCGCGGTCGGGGCGCTGCGTTCCGTACGGAGGTTCCGCAGCGCGAGCGCCACGACGCCGACCGCGAGGAGCGGCAGGAGCAGGTGCGGCCAGTCGCCGATCGCGATCTGCGGCACGTAGATCATCGCGGCCGTCACGGCCGGCAGGCGCGCCCAGCGTTCGCGAGCGGCGACGAGCGGGACCATGAGCGCCACGGCCGCGAGCAGGAGCAGCTCGAAGTACGGGCGCGGATGGAGCCAGTGCGAGTTCACGAGCGGCGCCGTCAGGACGACGAGCGTGGGCACGAAGGCCGAGATCCGCCACCGGTCGAGATCCCGGGTGAGGCGCGGGAAGCGCACCACGATCCAGACGACGACCGCCGCCGCCGCGAGCACGCCGGTCACGACCGCCATGGCGATCGTGCTCGAGCGGAACGCGAAGGCGCTCCGCATCCAGAGGAATCCGGTCGCGACGAGCGCGAGCGCCGCGGGCGCCGCCAGGGCGAGGGCGAGGTGCGCCGCGGCGGCGGGCCGCTCGCTCGGGCGCGGCGCCGAGCGCCAGAGGAGGAGCGCCGCGCCGAGGACGCCGAGCATGGTCGAGGCCGCCGCGAGCGTCCGGAAACCGGCACGCGACTCCTCGGCACCGAAGAGGACGTCGTTGAGCGCCTGGTTCGCCTCCGCGTCGGTCGCGGGCGCGCCCGCGAGGACGGAGTGCGATGCTTGCGTCGCCGTGGCGTGCCGCTTGCCGTCGAAGTACTCGCGGACGAGCGCCTCGGCCTCCGACGCCGGCCGGTCGAGGAGGACCGGGGCGGGCGGCTCGAGCGAAACCGGCAGGAACGGCAGCCCGAGCACCGCGAGGAGCGTCGAGGTGAGCGCGGTCTGCGGGAGGTCCTGCCGCACGCCGGCGCGTACGCCGGGGCCGACGAGCACGTACGGCGTGCGCCGCGCCTCGTCCTCGCCGCCGTGCGTTCCGCGCGACGCCATGCCGTGGTCGCCGGTGACGAGGAGGAGCGTCGTCGACGTGTCGATCGCAGCCGCCGTGCGCGCGAGGAGCCCGTCGAGGAACGTCATCTGCTGCGCGTAGCGCGGCGCACGCGGCGTCACCATGTGCCCGACGGCGTCGAGGCTTCCGAGGTGCACGACGAGCAGGCGGTAGCGCGGGTCGGCGTACTTCCCGAGCAGGAACTCGACGGCGGCGGCGTCGTACGCGTCGATGTGGTGCTCGATCGTGATGCCGGGCTCGGGCGACTCGTGGCGGTCCTCGGCCGGCACCAGCCATCCGAACTGGCGGTGCCAGGCGGGATCGCCGGCGAGCGCCAGGCGGCCGCCGTCGGCGGCGACCAGGCTCAGCAAGGAGTCCACCGTCGTCGGCCGCGAATGGAAGTTGAAGATCGCCTGCACGAGATTGCCGGGCCGGCCGGTGGTCAGGCTGTAGACGCAGGGCGCGGTCGTCGTGACGGGATCCGTCTGGACGACGCCCGAGGCGCCGGCCGCCGCGAGGCGGCCGAAGGTCGGCATCACGGCGGGGTCGAACGCCTTCTCGGGCGTGAATGCGTCGATCACGAACAGCACGACGCGCGAGGCGGCCGCGGCGTGGCGCGACGGCGGCGGCACGGCGGAGACGACGTCGGGCGTTGCGAGGTAGGCACGGTAGCCGAACCACCCCGCGAGCAGGAAGAGCAGGAGGAGCGCGCCGATCGTGGCGAGCGTGCGCACGGCGAGACGGCTCGTCGGCTCGCGGTGGTCGCTCGCGGGTGGGTCGAAGCGCGTCACGGACATCGCCTCGTCAATCCAGCTGGTAGAGCGTCCGCCAGTCGACGTCGTCGGTGAGCGGCGGCTGGCGGTCCTTCTCGAGGACGTGGGAGCCGAGGACCAGCGTATCCATCTCGGTCCGCATGAAGCAGAGGTAGGCGTCCTTCGGCGTGCACACGATCGGCTCGCCGCGGACGTTGAAGCTCGTGTTGACGAGCACCGGGCATCCGGTCAGATCGCGAAAGCGCGTGAGCAGCGCGTGATAGAGCGGGTTCGTCGCGGCGTGCACCGTCTGGATGCGCGCCGAGTAGTCGACGTGCGTGATCGACGGCAGGTCCGAGCGCGCGACGTTCAGCTTGTCGATTCCGAAGAGGCGCTGCTCGTCGTCGGTCATCGCGATCCGCCGCTCCCGCCGCACCGGCGCCACGAGCAGCATGTACGGCGAGTCGCCGTCGAGCTCGAAGTACTCGGCGACGTGCTCGCGGAGCACGCTCGGCGCGAACGGGCGGAAGCTCTCGCGGAACTTGATCTTCAGGTTCATGACCGACTGCATCTTGCGCGAGCGCGGGTCGCCGAGGATGCTGCGCGCGCCGAGCGAGCGCGGTCCGAACTCCATCCGCCCCTGCAGCCAGCCGACGACCTTCTCCCGCGCGAGCGCCTCGGCCGTGCGCGCCAGCATCGCGTCGGTCGGGAGCGTCTCGTAGACCGCGCCCGCGGCGCGCAGGAACGTCGCGATCTCGTCGTCCGTGAACGCGGGCCCGAGATACGCACCCTGCATCGCGTCGTGGCCGTCGCCGTTCCGCGACCGCGCGTTCCCGAGCACCTTGTGGTGGATGGCGAGCGCGACGCCGAGCGCGCCGCCGGCGTCGCCCGCCGCCGGCTGGATCCACAGGCCCTCGAACGGTCCCTCGCGCAAGAGCCGGCCGTTGCCGACGCAGTTCAGCGCCACGCCGCCCGCCAGGCAGAGGTTCCGCATGCCGGTTTCGCGGTGCACGTGGCGCGCCATCCGCAGCATGATCTCCTCGGTCACGACCTGCACCGACGCCGCGAGGTCCATCTCGCGCTGCGTGAGCGCCGATTCGGGCCGGCGCGGCGGCCCGCCGAAGAGCGCGTCGAACGCGCCGCTCGTCATCGTGAGGCCGTGTAGGTAGTCGAAGAGCGCCATGTTGAGCTTGAAGGAGCCGTCCTCCTTCAGCTGCAGCACGTCGGTGAGTATGCGGTCGACGTAGCGCGGCTCGCCGTACGGCGCGAGGCCCATCACCTTGTACTCGCCCGAGTTCACCTTGAAGCCGGTGTAGTAGGTGAACGCTGAGTAGAGCATGCCGAGCGAGTGCGGGTAGTGGAGCTCGGCGAGGAGGTCGAGGTCGTGGCCGCGCCCGACGGCGTACGACGACGTCGCCCACTCGCCGACGCCGTCCATCGTGAGCACCGCCGCCTCCGCGAACGGCGAGGGATAGAACGCGCTCGCCGCGTGCGACTCGTGGTGCTCGGTGAAGAGCAGCGGCCCCTCCCACTCGCCGAGCGCGCGGCGGATGGCGTCGCCGGTGAAGAGCTTCTCCTTGAGCCACACCGGCATGGCGGTGAGGAAGGATCCGAGCCCCTTCGGCGCCACGCCCAGGTAGTTCTCGAGGATGCGCTCGAACTTGAGGAGCGGCTTGTCGTAGAAGCCGACGTAATCGACGTCCCCGAGGCGGAGCCCTCCGGCGCGCAGACAATAGGCGACCGCATGGCGCGGGAACTCCGCGTCGTGCTTCTTGCGCGTGAAGCGCTCCTCCTGCGCCGCCGCGACGATCGCGCCGTCGCGCACGAGGCACGCGGCCGCGTCGTGGTAGTACGCCGAGAGGCCGAGGACGGTCGGCATCAGAACTGCCGCTCGTACCGCGTCGGCTCGACGGGCTCCCGCTCGCGTTTCACCCAGTGGCTCGCGCGGCCGTCGTCGAGCGCGCGGTCGAGCGGGTCGCGGAAGAGCCGCATCACGAGGCCGACCGGGGTGATGACCACGTAGAACAGCACCGTCAGGATCATACGCGTGTTGACGTGTCCGAGCACTGCCGCGAATGCCATCCACCCCCGCTGGACGGGGCCGAGGGTTCCGGGGAAGAGGAGCCCCGGGACGAGCAACGACGCCCCGAGCGCCCACAGGATCTTCGGCGGGATCTCGTGGCCGCGCCACCAGCTGATCGTGCCGAACAGCACGAAGGCCGTTCCGACCGTGAGCCCGAACGTTCGGAGCTCGGCCCGCGCGGCAGACCCGGCCATCTAGTGCACCGCCGTCGAGATAGCATCAATCATCTTGTCGTCCCTCGACGCCCCTCGCGGCGTCACACCTCCTTGGAATATTCACGATATTCCTGCGTCGGCGTTCCTTGCGAGGGACGCCGATGAACGACAATCTGATCGACGCTATCTCGACGACGGTGCACTAGAAGATCGTGTACACGAATGGCGCCAGCGCGGAGCCCTGCGTGAAGACGATCAGCGATCCGAAGAGCAACAGGATGATGATGATCGGCGCGAGCCACCATTTCTTGCGGATGCGCAAGAAGGCCCAGAACTCGCCTATCAGCGAAAGCGCTTTCGACCGTGGCATGCGTGAAACCTCGGGACAATTGCAGCGAGGACGATGGTGCGAGCGTACGTCGCGGCGCGGCCGATTGCTACAGCGGCGGTCGGGTCGGCACGGGGGTTCCGGCGAGCGCTCCGAGCAGGATCGTACGCAGCCGAACGGCTTCCTGACGGCAGTCGAAGTCACGCTCCACGGCGGTGCGACCGGCCGCGCCCATACGGTCGCGGAGTGCCCCGTCGTCGAGCAGGCGCTCGATCAACGATCCGACGGCGGACACGGCGCCGGCGTCATCGGCCGCGCGAGCGTCACCGTGTCCGCGGCCCAAGCACGCTGGACCTCGAGGTGCCACTGATGAAACCGCGCATTCCAATCGTCATGCAACTCCGCGCGGAGGCGCCGCATGTCCTCCGCCAGCTCCGGCTGCCGGCGCCGCACTTCTCGAAGGCCGCGCTCGATGTCGCCGGTGTCGTTACCGACGAACACGGTGCCCCTGCGGAAGACCGCCTGCATTGCATCCGAGCGCGAGGTGACGAGCGGCAGACCCTGCGATGCCGCCTCGTAGGCACCGCAGAGCATCGTGTGGGGACGCGTACACAACACGATCGCGGCGTCCGCTTGCTGGAGGAGCGCGTTGTACGACCGGCGATCCAAGAAGCCGGTCAGGTGGATGTTCGGCGAAAGCCGAGCCCGAGTGCTCGCGCTTACGTGGCTGCAGTCGCCGGTGACCCACACGTCCATGTCCTCGGGCAAGGCGGCGATTGCGAGAAACTCGTCGATCGGTTCGTCCTCGTAGAAGGAGAATATCGCTGCGACGTTGAAACGGCCCGGTTGGACCGGAAAGCGCGTGTCGCGCGCGTCGAGGGTCGGCAGGGGATCGGGGAGCACGAAGGGCCGTCCGCCCCAGCCGCGGACGACGTCCGAGAGCCCCTCGTTCGTCACAAGCGTTAGGAGCGCGCGCCGCATGAGGAACTTGTTGAGCGGCGCGAACGGCTTCCACTTGGGCTCGAGGAACACCCCGGTGTGGGCGTCGACCACGAAGCCGCCACCGTGAGTGCGATGATGGACCCATGCCGTGAGCGCGGCGAACGGTGGCGGGTTGGACACCACGGTTACGTCGGGACGGAGCTTCTTCAGCAGGCGCAGTGTTGACACGAACTGCGCGGGATACTTGATCGGCGCGACGATCGGCCGGCGGTACGCAAGATAGTGGATCGTGTGCAGCGGCTTCCGCAACCGCTCGGCGAACGAGGCGCTACGCTGGCAGACCGGATCCCACGTCAGCAGCTCCAAGCGGCAAGGCGTGCTCATGAATTACTTCGACGGTAGCAAGCAGGTTTTTCACCGACAAGGCGCATCTTAGCCTCGCGTGTCGGGTGCGGTTGCGTCGCGGCGACGAGCGACGGTCGCTTCGCCCCATTCGCACATCGCGGCCGCTTCGATTAGGCCGAGCATGAACCAGAAGAGGGCGTTGTAGCCAAAGCCGCGCCACGGAACCCAGTACATTTGCCACGCGAGATTCAGCAGCCCCGCGCCCCACGCGAGTGCGAGCGCGCGGATCTCCAGGGACGCGGATCGCTTTAGGAGGTCTCGGCTCTGGCGGAGGGCGGCGAGCAGGATCCATACCCACGCGAGGCCACCGAGGATGCCGCTTTCCGCGGTGCGCAAGAGGTACTCGTTGTGTACCGTATAAAGCCACTGATCCATTCCGGGCGACAGATAGTCCTTGAACACGTAAGCGTAGGCGCCGGGCCCGACGCCGAACACGGGATGCGCCGCGATGATGTTCATCGCGATCTGCATGAGCCCCGCACGCTCGTCGTACGCATCGCCGACGGATTCCGAGAGCCGCATCTGGATCAGTGGGGAGAGCGCGATCACGACGGAGATCGCCGCGCCGACGATCATGGCGACCGTCCTGGGCTTCATGCGCGTGTACCGGACGCCGAAGAGGAGCAGATACGAGAAGCCGATGACGAAGCCCGCCCACGCCGCCCGCGTGAACGTCAGCACGAGCGACACGAGCCCGATCACCGTGGCGGCGAGCGTCCAGGGGCGTCGCCATGCGGAGCCCGAGATGAGCTGCGCGATCGCGATGAATAAGAGCGGAATCATGTAGCTCGCGAAACCCGCCGGATTCGCACTCACCGTGCCGCCGGGACGCGGCAATTCGTCGCTCAGATCCCACGTGTCGCCGGTGACGTTGAATCCCATGCTGAGCGCCGACTGGATGTAGTAGACGATGCCTTGTGTGATCAGCGTCGCGAGAAGCAGCGTGACCACCTTCCGTACGTCCGCTTCGCTGCGCACGACGCTCATCGCCGCAACGTAGAGGAGAAAGAGCTGGACCTGAGAGAGCAAGAAGTCCGTGCCGGCGAAGTGCTCCGAGCTGAACGCGACCGCGAGCACCGTCATGACGAACATCAGCGCGATCGGACGGTGCAAGTGGCCGCGCCACCGGATCGGCGATCCCTTGTAGTAGAGGATCAGAAGCACGAGCGCGGCGAGGAGTCCGGTACCGTAGATCTGCATTCCGCCGGTCGACGCGCGTCCGTATCCTGGGCGGATCGCGACCTCGGCTTGCAAGGTCACGACGAGCGTCACGACGACGCTTGAGAGGCCGCGCAGGAACGTCATCCCGGCGACGCTGGCGATGGCGATCAGCGTGACGCCGAGGATCCACCGTAGATCCCAGTACCCGAGAGTCAGGACGGCAAACCCGACGGCGATTCCGAATAGCGGTGCAAGGAATGTTGAAGTCGCAAAGGTCCGGCGTGGCTGGGCGGTCGGTGGTGCCGCGGCCAGCGGCCGGAAATCCACTGTGCTCGGGTCGGTTGCGGATGATTCCGTGGTCAACGTGGACTCGTGAAACGCGGACGACTTTTCGCCGCGTTATGCGTCCCCCGCATGATCGAGAGGGCCACGAGCGGCGTCAAGACGCCATCGTGAGGTCCTAGGCGCTCGCCATATCGGTGGCGGCCGACAAAAACCGACATCCCGCTTGCGGCGGAGGTTGTCGCGCCGCCCATGTCGAGCGGGTATCATCCGTAGAGTGGCATCTTGGCACATGGATTGCTTGGGCCTGGGAATGTACTGTAGAAAACGCGCTCCGGTGCCCCGTCACTGCTCGCAGCTCCGTACCGCGGAGCCGTGAGGAATCGAGCCTCAAAATCAAGTGGCCGATCTCACTCACGAAGCGCGTGTACAACATTTGACGTCGCGACTACGGAGCCAACCAATGAAATCTATGTCCACCGCCAGCCCGACCGTCACTATCGCAGACTGCCGTTTGCGCGATGCCGCCGCCGTTGGTCATCGAGCGACAGTGCGCGCGCGCGGCGGTGCACTCATTGCGATCTTGGCGTTCGCCGCGACGGTCAACGCTGAGGCGACGACGTACTACGTCGCGACTACCGGCAGCGACAGCAATCCCGGAACCCAGGCCTCGCCGTGGCGCACCATCGGCAAGTCCGCGGCGTTCATGGGGCCTGGCGACACCGCGATCATCGCAGGCGGGACCTATGCGGAGAAGGTTACGGTCACCAAGAGCGGCACGGCCGCGGCACCGATCAAGTTCCAAGCGGCGTCAGGGCAGAAAGCGATCATCGACGGGGCAATGGTTTCGACCGGCATCTACGGCTCGCTGTGGGCGTTCTCGAGTGTGTCCTACGTCGAACTCGACGGACTCACGATCAAGAACTCGCAAGGCTTTTGCGTGAGCCTCTCGGGCAATTCGACGCACATCGGTGTCGGCAACCTCGACGTCTCGAATTGCGCCGCTGCGGGCGCAATCTGGGTCGAAGGCTCGATGGTTCCATCGTACTCGACCTTCCATGACAACAAGGTCCACGACAATCCGCATGGCGGCATCGTGCTGTGGAACTCGCCCGGCGGATACTACCTGATCGAGCGCAACCGTGTCTGGAACAACGCGGGCGGCGGTAATTTCGACGGCATTCAGGTGGGCGGTGAGGCCGCGGGGCTGCATCATGTCGTCGTGCGCAACAACGTTGCCTACGACAACGGCACGGCGACGGTCGGGGCCGACCAGATCGACATGGGCGGTCACTCGGCAGCGCATCACTATCTGCTCGAAGGCAACGATGTGTGGGGCGTCGGCGGTTCGATCAAGATCCACGGCCAGCCCGCCCAGTACACGATCGCGCGCTTCAACCGCGCGACGGGATTCGGCTTCAACGAGTACGACCGCCCCAATGCTCCCGCCATATACAACAACAGCATCTACGACGCCGCACATGCGGTGCTGTTCTATTCCGACTACGTCGACTCTGGGCACGGAAGCAGTTTCGGCGGGATGGAGCTGCGAAACAACCTGTTCGTCGATTCTAGAGACTATACGTTGGTCGTCGCCGCGGTGTCGGGTGGCAAGATCGACGTGCGACGGTCGTCACTGAAACTCGACGGCAACATGTATCGCTTCGGCAGCAAGGGCATCTCATGGAGTCCGCGCTCGTACAATTGCGGCTTGCCCGCGCCCAACGGCGACATGGAATTTGCTGCTTTCCAGGCCGCCAATGCGCCCGAGGTGCAAGATCCGCGCGGCAAGAAGACCACGGCGGCGGCGACTGCGATCTTCGCGAATCCGTCGGCGCGGAACTACGAGCTGATCGCGGGAAGTCCGGCTATCGATGCCGGCGTGGAGCTCACCACGACCAAAGCGAGCGGGACGCAGACGACCACGGTGCCGGTCGTGCGGGCTTCGTTCTTCCAGGACGGATACGGCGGCTTGATCGAGCCTGATCAGGTAAAGATCGGCGCGAACGCGCCGGTCGCGATCATCTCCGTGGACGACGTCAACAACAAGATAGTCGTCGCGACGCCGATCTCTTTCGCGTCGGGCGCGTCCGTCAATCTGCCGTTCAGTGGCATTGCGCCCGACGTCGGTGCTTTTGAGTTTGCGGCAGGCCTCCCGGCACCGAGCCTGCTGAGTGTCGATCCCGTTCCGTGAAGCACGGCCGTCAGAACTGGGAATGGATGAACGGCCGCGTGGTGAGTGGATAGGAAGAGGAAGAGCAGCAGGATCCAAGCGGTCACCAACATCGCTGCGGCGGTGGGATGGAGTCAGAGCCGGACTCACCAGCCGGGTGATGCCGTCCTGGCGGAGCGGATCGGAATGCGTCGCGCAGCCGCTCTGTAGGAGGGAGATCGCCGGGTTTCGCTGGCGCGATCCAAGGTCTCGCCGACCGCATATCCCAGGACCACTAGCTAGTTCGCGCGCGAGGCACCATCAGAGCGACGTCGACAACACGCGGCAGCATCACGAACCCGAGCGTCATGGCCGTCGCGAACGGCGTCCGGATCCGGAAGCAGTCGCTGACCGTCCAGCGCCATGGGACTCGTCTTCGAGCGGCTTCCACCCGCGGTTCTCGGAGACCACGCTCGCCGGGGATCCGGCGACGATCGCGTTGCACGCCGCGATGCGCTTCGTCACGACGCTGCCGAGGCCGACGACGACGTTGTCCGCGATGCCGCTTCCAGGTGCGAACCGAACGGCACTTCCGACGTAGCTCCGTCGGCCGATCGTGATATCGCGCTCGATCACCCCGACACCGTGGGTCCAGAACTGAGACTCGCGTCCGGCGATCCACGAGCCGTCGCCGAGAACGAAGCGCCCGGCGACGTCGAAGAAGTGATGGTCCGTGATGCGCGCTTCGCGTCCGATCGAGAGCTCGCGGGCGTACGGTACGGCGCCACGCTCGCTCGCGGTCCAGACTCCGCAATCGAAAACGTTGTGGCTCTCGATGTCGGCGCCGGGGCCGACAGACACCTGCATGGGTCCGACGAATCGGTTGAATCGTCCGATCGTGCAGTGATCGAGCGTAGCCTGTTCAACTGCGATCACGGTGCCGAACCCAACCCGGGCATTAACGATCCGGTAGCCGAAGCACCATCGGTAGAGCCGCGTACGGAGGAAGTTGGACGGCAGCCCGCTTACCGCTATGGCGAGCGCAAGCCGCGCGCGTGAAGTCGGGCGGGGTGCGTCGGCGGGTGTAGCGCTCATGACGACGTCGCCCGGCGGAGTGGCAGCATGCTACGGCAGCGTCGTCCGAGTCGCTGCAGCGTGGCGATCTCCTCGCTCTCGAAGAAGCCGCCGAGGAAAAGCGCACCGACATATGCGGCGGCGGGTACGACGGCGCGAACGGCGAGGTGCTGGCCGCTCGTCAGCCAGGTGAGCACGGCCGCCGCGAGGGCCGCGACCAACGGGATGAGATTCAGCGTCAACGGCGACGACGTTCCCGGCGCACGTCGGCGGAGGTACGCGACCTGGGCAACCGCGTACGCCAGCATCGAGACCAGCGTTGCCAATCCGGCTCCCCATGGGCCGTATGCGGGGATCAGGTACAGGTTTAACGCGACGTTGATGGCGGTGAGCGTGACGTTCATCGCGAGGTCGATGCGCTGCAGCTCCGCAGCCACCAGCACGTACGCGTGGTAGCGCACCCAACCGTACGGTACGAGCGTCCAGACGAGCACCGTCAACGTAGGGCCCGCCGAGCGGAAAGCGGTGCCGTACAAGGTTCCCATCACGTCGTCGCTCACGACCGTGGTCCATGCCGCCAGTGGCAGGCTCCCAGCCGCCAAGAATCGCATGGCGAGGCGCCCAAGGCGTGCCAGCTCGGCGCGATTCGATCGCACTGCGGCGGCGAGCTGCGGGTACAACGAGAGACAGAAGCTGTGGGGCACGACGAGCGCGAGCTCGAGGATGCGCCACGCGGCGCCGTAGCGTCCGACGTCTTCCACGGTGCCCATCTTCGAGAGCATGAAGACGTCGATCCGCCAGTAAAGCGTCGCGAAGATTGCGATCGCGACGAAAGTCGGCGCGCTTCCGAGCAGCCCCTTTAGGAGCTCGGTCTTGCGGCCCATGCGGACGCGGATGCCGATCGATCGCAGGAGCGCCGTCGCGATGACATTCGCGACGACGCGTCCAGCGACGGCGAGCACGATCACCGTCTCCAGCCCGTAGCCGAGCAGGAGCGCGGGGGCAGCAAGCCCCACCTTGACGGCGTTTTCCGCGAGCGCGACGCACGCGAGATAGTCCATGCGCTCGCGTGCGACGAAGGCCCCATCGTACAGCATGCCACGCGTCGAGGGCAGCAGAGCGAGACTCGCGATTGCGATGGCGATCGCGGTGTCGCGGTCGTAGCCGAGTGCGGGGCCGAGCCCCGCCATCGCCGGCGTGAGAGCCAGCGACGCGATTGTGCCGAGCGTGACTGAATGGTTGAGGATCTCCTCGAGGCGGTCGGCGTGCTGCACGCCGTCACGAGTGATGATCGAATACAGCCCGAGCGGGGCCACCGTCACGAAGAAGTAGAGGTACGTGAGCGCGAGCGTGTACTGGCCGAGACCGTCCGTCCCGAGGATCCGCGAGATCGCGAAGACCAGTATCATCGACAAAGCGGGCATCAGCACCCGGAGGACGACGAGGGCTGCCGTGTTCTTGAGTATACGGCGCCCGGACGATCGCGCTGCTGTCACGTCGTGCGTCATGCGCCTCGGGTCATACTGATGCAGCGAGCTGCGCGTATTCCTCGCGCAGCTCGTCGGCCAGTCGGCATGGGGAGTACTCCCGCTCGATCACGGACCGCGCCTGCTCTGCCATCCGGCGGTTCGCTGCGATGTCCGTCAGCAGGATCTCGACCGCCGCCGCGAGCGCCTGGACGTCTGCGACCGGCACCAGCAGACCCGACCGTCCCGGATCGACTAGCTCGCGGAGGCCCGGGATATCTGTGCCAACGACCGCGACGCCGGCAGCGAACGCCTCCATGACCACGCGCGGAATGCCTTCGGCGTATGAAGGTAGCGCAAGCGCCGTCGCTTCGCGCAGGAACGGCCGGACGTCTTCGACAAAACCGGTGAAGGTGACGCGCTCGGCGATGCCGGCACGCGCGGCGATCGCGCGCGCCTCCTCGATGTCCGGTCCCTCGCCCGCGATGACGAGCCGAAAGCGCTGAAGACGCCCGACGACGGCGGCTGCCTCGAGAAGATCGAATAATCCCTTCTCGCGCGCGACGCGACCGACGAAGAGCAGCACCCGTTCGCGCGGCAGGGCGGTCTTGCGCTCAGCGTGGATCGCATCGAAGGCGTTGATGTCGACGGCGTTCCGGATGCGTCGGACCTTCGCGCCGAGCCCATACGGCCCCAACACCGCCAGCTGGTGATCGCTCAACGGGTATACGCGATCGAACCCGCGCAGGAACTGTCGACCGATTGTTTCGTACACGCGGATGCGAAAGCTCTCGTGATCGCACCAGCCGTGCGGCGTCGTGACGAGACCGATCGGCAGGCCGCGCGTCGCGAAATATCCGAGGATGTCCGACTTGAATCCGTGCGTGTGGAGAACGGCGATGCCTCCGTCGATGAGCAGCGCGCGAACGGCACGGATCTGCCGCATCGCGAGCTTGCCGCCGATCGCCAGGTGCCGTGCTGGGAGGCCTTCTCGAACGAGGAAGCGGGTGAAATTGTCGTATCCGGGCTTGGTGCCGATCGTCAGGACCGCTTGGTCGACCTCGCTGCCGGCGAGCGCGCGCAGTGCAAGGTGTGTCCAGCGCTCTGGTCCGTAGAGGCCTTTGGACGAGTGGAGATGCAGGACGCGAATCCGATGGGTCGGTGCGGTCACCGTCGCCGCTGGCGCGAGATCTTCAATCGGAACGCTGCGCACGGCCATGGAGATCTCAACCGTGTCTGCCGGACGCGGCTCTGCGGTCGATAGGCGCGCGCATTGGCCTGGTAAGCTCTTCGAGGGAATACGTGAAGTCCTCGTGCGGGCGCGGGGACTCGACGAAGGATCGCAGGCTGCCGATCGCTACGGAAGTCCAATCCGCGACGATGAATGTGGCGTCACGCACGCTCCGCCGACGCCACGCGAGCCCCGCGACGCTCAGGGCGCCGAGGAAAGCCCACGCAAGGAGCGGCACGGGGGAAGCGATCGGCGTCGCCAATGCCGCCAATGCGCCCGCCAGCAGATACACAGCCGTCGCGATGTAGCGGTTGAAGCGTCGCGCGTGCTTCAGAAAGAGTCCGTCGCGCCACGCGATGCGCAACACCTGGCCGGGTCCGCCCTGCATTCCGGCACTGTACCGTCGCCACATGCCGGCTATCGTCTCTTTCTTAATGGTGTGGTGGAGCAACATCGGTTCGATCGTGTGCACTGCGCGATATCCCGCTGCTTCGAGCCTGATGCGTAGCTCCTGCTCTTCGCATGCGATGATGAACGGATTGAATCCCTTGCAGCGGATGAGCGCCTCGCGGCGATACAGTGCGGTTCCTCCGAGCGCATTGGTCATGCTCGTGGTATCGACGACGCCGTTCTCAACGTTGCGACGCGCTCCGTGAATGACGCCGAGTGTCGGATCGAGCCTCATGCGCACGATGGCGAGCTCGAGCCATCCCGGGACGAGTTCGCAATCGCCGTCGAGGAAGAGCACGTATGGCGCACCGATCCGCTGCGCGCCAATCCATCGCCCCGCCGCAGCTGACATGCGTAGCGCCCGGTAGCGGAACACCCGCACCGGATACCGCGCGGCGATTGCGGTCGTGTCGTCGCTTGAGTCGGAGTCGATGACGACGACGTCAGCGTTCGCGAAGGACGGCTTGATCGCCCGCAGCACCGACTCGATACATGCCGCGACGCGCGCGGCCTCGTTGCGCGTGATGATGACGACGCCGAGTTCGTGCGCCGAGCCGTTCGCCGGATTCATGGCGTTGCCTGCAGGCACCAGAGCCAGTGGTCGACCCATCGCCATCCGTCCATCGCACCGCTCGCGATGGCGCGAAACATCCACAGGCTCTCGCCGCCCTCGATCTTCACCCGCGGAAGACGGAGGGGGTCGCTGTCGCGCGTGATCGATCCGTGCTGTGACGTGAAGGCAAGGCGATAGCCAGCGGCACGCAACGTCGCGGTTGTACGATCGTCGTAATCTGCACGCGTTCCGAACGGGTATGCGAAAGCGGTGACCGGCCGTCCCGTGAGGGACTCCAGAACCGCGCGCGAGCGCTCGGCCTCGATCCTTTGCGTATCTCCCGGGAGCCGCGCGAGTGATCGGTGCGACCATGCATGTGATCCGATCACGACGCCGCGCGATGCTAGTAGCCGAAGCTCGGCCTCGGTGAGCCTGGCGTCCGTACTCTCAGGCTCCACCGTGCGTGTCTTGCCGTCGCGCACCAACTCACCCGCCGGAACGAACGAGACGAGCGGAATGTCGTGGCGTGCGGCGATCGGCGCAGCGTAGGATAGCACGCAAGGGTTGCCGTCGTCGATCGTGACGAGCACCGCATTCGGTCGGAGGTCGCGCTCGCCGCGCAGGAAGGCATCAAGCTCGTCCAGGGAGATCGCGCGGCCCTCGTGGGCGAGCCACGCCATCTGCTGGTCGAACTCCTCCGGCGAGACGCAGAAAGGATCACGTTGCACATGCCCGAAGCGATGATACGTGAGGACCCGGACGCCGCCGCGGCGATGCGGCACGATCGCCCGAACGAGCGACGTGCCGACGACGAGCGCCGTGCGGAACGTCTTCTTGATCCACCAGCGCAAGGCGCGGCTGTTGATCCCCACGATGTTTCGCGCGTTCGACGACGCCCGTCTGAGCGTCTGTGTGCCAGCCACTAGAGCCATGTGTCGCGCGCCACTCGCGCCAGGAACTTCGGATTGCCGACGAGGTACCGCCGCCATTTGTGAGGCTGCTGCAGCATGAGCTGGACCCACTCGAAGCCGTTGCGTCGCACCCACATGGGCGCACGCTTCAGGACTCCGCCCCAATGGTCGAAGAGCCCGCCGACGCCTATGGCGAGCTTGACCCCGGTTAGACGCTCGCGGTTGTCGTGGATCCAGCGTTCCTGGATCGGATTCCCCATGCCGACCATCAACACGTCGGGGCGTGCGGCGTTGATGCGCGCGACCACCGCGTCATGCTCCGCCTGCGGATAGTGGCCGTGCTGGCATCCGACGACGTTCAGTCCGGGAAATCTCGTCGGGAGGTTCTCCGCGGCCCGCGCGACGACGTCCGGCCGCGCGCCGAAGAGGAAGTAGCGATACGCCCGTTCCGTCGTGTTCACGAAGAAGTACGGCAGCAGGTCGGTACCCACCAGGTTGGCGATCATCTTCTTGCCCTGCCAGCGAGCGGCCCAGCGGACGCCAGTGCCGTCGCCGAACACGGCGTCGGCACCGTTCAGCACCGAGCGGTAATCCGGGTCGTCGCACGCCAGGTTCAACGTATGGGCATTCACGAGATAGACGGCGCGCGCACACGGCGACGCGACCCAGATCAGCTTCTGCATGTACGCGACAGCTTCGATCGTGTGCAGATTCGCGATCCGTACACCCAGGATCTTCACGACGCGCGCGTCCGTGGGACCGTACGCTGGCGGTACGCTGTCGCGAAAGTCGGCGCTACGCATCGGCATGACCACGGGACATCGCACGCCGCCGTCAGGCGGCCATGCCCTCCTCCATGGCCTGCCGGTATGTGAGCACCCGGCGCTCGCGGGCGATCGTCGTGAGGATGTCGCGCAACGCGGCGCGCTTGGCCGCGAGCGGTATCTTCATGCCGGGGTGCCGGTCCATGCGGGGGTCGACGTCGTCGCTCGCCAGGTCGAGCAGGTCGGCGGCGTGGAACTCGTAGCAGAGCGGCCGTCCGGAGCGCAGCGCCGACGCGAGCCCGCGTCGGAAGAGCCACGACGGCACGAAGTACGAGAACGTGTGGTAGACGGGCAGCCGGAGCCAGCGCGTCACCGAGATCGGGAACTCGACGAGCGCGCCGCGCGCGGAGCGCGACCGATGCGGCACCGTCGGCGCGAAGGCGTGCCCGAGGAGGTCCATCGAGAAGATCGAGCCCTTCTGCGCGCTCCGCCGATAGGCGGCGAGCCGGCTCGCCACCAGGACCGGCGTCGGGAAGACCGACGCGTCGTACCGGTAGCCGCACTCCGCGATCATCCCGAGCACGCGGTCCGTCACGTCCCATGCCGGAGCCCGGAAGCCGATCACCTCGGCGCCGCTCGCCGCGGAGAGCCGGGCGCGCGACTCGCCGAGCTCGGTGCGCAGGCGGTCGTCGTCGAGGGTGCTGAAGGGCTGCGTGTGGGTGAGGGAATGGCTCGCCACCTCGTGGCCGCCCGCGACCGCCCGCCGCCAGAGCGCGCGCTCCGAGTGGGCGTCGCGCGCGATGACGAAGAGGACCCCCGGCACCCCGAGCTCGTCGAAGAGCTCGAGCACGCGCGGGACCGCCGTCCGGTAGATGCGGTCGCACGCCGGCATGTCCTCGATACCGTAGCCCTGGAGGTGGCGGTCGACGGTGTCGAGGTCGCAGGAGAAGATGGCGTAGGGCCGAGTGGTCATGCGTGCTTCGTGGATCAGGCGCTCCGCGCCGCCGCGGGCCGCGTCAGCTCCGCGACGGCATTCTGCACGGCCGACGCGATGAAGGCGACGTGCTCGTCGGTGTAGAACTCGTTCCACGGCAGGACGACGACCCGCTCGAGCCCGCGGACGGTTCCCGGATAGTCCTTGGCGTCGTAGACGATCTTCGCGCCGTCCTCGCGCTCGCGGTGCGAATAGGGGAACTGGCTCTGGCCGAAGGTCTTGCGCTTCGTGAAGACCTCGCACTCGAACGCGGGCTTCTGGATGTAGCGCGGCGCGCAGAACACGCCGTTGGCCTTGAGGGCGCCGCCGAGCGCGTCCGAGCCGCCGTGGATGACCGCCGGGTCGACGATCAGCGGATACTTCCAGTAGACGTGCGTCGCGTGCGGCGCCGGCGCCGGCAGGATCACCCCCGGCGTGCCGCGCAGGCGCTCCGTCAGCCGCTCGGCGGTGCGGCGTCGGCGCTCGACGACGCCGTCGAGCTTCGCGAGCTGCGCGCGCGCGACCGCGCCCTGGAGGTCGGTCATCCGGTAGTTGAGCGCCAGGAAGTAGTGGTCCGGCTTCGGGTCCCCGTAGCCCCAGGCCTTGTCGCTGAAGAGGATCATCCAGCGCGCGTAGGCCTGGTCGCTCGTGATCACGAGGCCGCCTTCGCCGGTCGTCATGTGCTTGCCCTGCTGGAGGCTGAAGGCGCCGATCGCGCCGATCGTGCCGACGAGCCTCCCGTGCTGGGTCGCGAGGAACGCCTGCGCGCAGTCCTCGATCACCGGGATGCCGTGCCGGTCCGCGACCGCCTTGATGCCGGCGACGTCGCAGGGGTTCCCGAAAAGGTGCGTCGCGATGATCGCGCGCGTGCGCTTGGTGATGCGCGCGGCGACGGCCTCGGGCGTCACGTTCAACGTCACCGGATCCACGTCCGCGAAGATCGGGATCGCGCCCTGGTAGAGGATCGGCGCGATGCCGCCCATGTCGGTGATCGACGTGGTGACGATCTCGTCGCCGGGCTCCGGGTCGATCGCGGCCACCGCGCAGTGGA
>JADLHM010000087.1 GCA_020848745.1 Deltaproteobacteria bacterium
CCGCGCGGGCGCGGGAGGCCGCCGCCGAGCTCGACGCGCTCGGCTACGGCGCGCTCTGGATCCCCGAGGCGTTCGGGCGCGAGGCCTTCACCAGCTCCGCGCTCCTCCTCGCCGCCACCAAGCGCATCGTGGTCGCGACCGGGATCGCCAACATCTGGGTGCGCGACCCGACCGCCATGGCCGGCGCGCAGAAGACGCTCGCCGAAGCCTACCCGGAACGCTTCCTCCTCGGTATGGGCGTGAGCCACGCGCCCCTCGTCGGCATGCGCGGCCACGACTACGCGAGACCGCTCTCCGCCATGGAGCGCTATCTCGACGCGATGGACCAGGCGCCGTTCGTCGCCTGCCAGCCGCCGTCTCCACCGAAGCGGGTTCTCGCCGCGCTCGCGCCGAGGATGCTCGAGCTCGCCGCGCGGCGCGCCTGGGGCTCGCACCCCTACTTCGTCCCGCCCGAGCACACCGCACACGCCCGCGCCGCCCTCGGCCCGGGGCCCGTTCTCGCCCCCGAGCAGGCGATCGTGCTCGAGCGCGACGCGACGATCGCGCGTGCCGTCGCCCGTGGCCACATGGGAATGTACCTCGCCCTCCCGAACTACGTGAACAACCTGAAGCGCCTCGGCTTCACCGACGAGGACGTCGCGAACGGCGGCAGCGACCGGCTGGTGGACGCGATCGTCGCCTGGGGCGACCTCGACGCGATCGCGCGCCGCATCCGAGCCCACCACGACGCGGGGGCGGACCACGTCTGCCTCCAGGCCCTCGACCAAGACCCGCGCGCGCTGCCGCTCCGGCAATGGCGCGAGCTCGCGGCCCTGCTGTGAGCCGTCAGAAGATGTTGCGCTGCCGGAGCTCGCGAACCACGATCACCAGGTAGATCCCGCACGCCAGGCCGAGGAGGATGCCCGCGCCGCCGACCGAGAACGTCATGGTGAGCGGCGTCAGCTTGACGACGGCGCTGATCACGCAAAGCATCGCCAGCGCCTGGAGCAGGCCGGCGAGCGTCAGCCACCCCTGACGCGTCCGGCGGGCCGCGGCTCTCCCGACCTCTTCAGGAGTCATGGACCGCTTCCGGCTTCGTCGCCGCCTCCGGATTGGCCGCCGCCTTCGGATGCGGCGACACGTGACAGTCGCCGCCGATGCACGATCGCTCGCTGGTGGCGATCTTGGCCGCGTTCTTCTCGTGCTCGGGAACCTCGCGATACGCCTTCACCGGCTCGTGACAGAAGAGGCAGCGCTCGTTGTTGTACGTGCCACGAATCTTCAACGGCAGCTCGTAGCCGCCGGTGGTGTTGAACCACACGTGACGGAGCCCGGCGATCTTCGCCTGCACGTCCCCGAAGAGCCCGTAGTCGGAGTGACAGGTGTAGCACTGATGATCGTTGATCCAGCGAAACTGGTAGTGCAGCGACGCGAGATGCTCGCTGTCGGGGTTCTGGAGATCTTGGACGTACCCGTCCATCACATGGCACGAGGCGCAGAAGGAGACCGGCTTGGCGCCGGTGATCGCGAGCCCCGCGTTCACCACGTACGCCAGCGGCGACAGAAACAGGAACCCGATCAACATCGCCAGGCGCGACGACGGCTCCATGCGATCGGACCCAAAGAACGGCCGGATCAGCGTGTGATAGGCGACCACGCCGAGCGCGAGCAGGCAGAGCGCGAGCGCAGCCGCGCGCACGGTGTGGAGCCCGGGCTCGCCGAGATCCACACCGTCCGTCGCCCGCGTGATGACGAGCGGCCACCACTCCCACGTCACCCGCGGTCTACTCCTTCAGGCACGACGTGAATCCCGGCGCCTGCTTCGCCTCCTGCTTGAGGCCCAACAAGAACGCCGCGAGCTTGTCGAAATCCTCCGGCGTCCCTTTGAATTTCTTGCGGTCCTTCTTCTTCGCCTCACGCTGACACTCGGCATCGTCCTTGAACTGCCCCTTCGGGCTCTTCAGGAAGCTGTCCAGCCAGGCCTTGTCGCGTTTCTTGCCGACGTCGGAGAGGTCCCCGCCCTTCGACTCCTTGTCCTCTTCCTCATCCTCACCCGCCTCCGCGCCGCTCTCCTTCAGGAATGCCGCCTTCTGCTTGTCGACCTCGGCTGCGCGGGCGTTCACGGTGTGGCACGTGTAGCAACGCTTCTCGATGAACACCCCGAGGCCCTCGTCGGCGGCCGACGCGGCCCCCGCAAGCACGCCCACCAGGCCGACCGCGACTAGCGCGGCAATACGCGAATGTGCTGACCCCATAGCGTCTTCTCCCTCCACGATGCTTCGTTGAGTACAGCGTGACAGACCGAGCAACCCGCCTCCCCGGCGGGTATCCGCAACAACGCCCCGAAATCCTCCGACGGTGCGCGGCGCGCGACGGACGGCGGAAAGGACCGCATGGCGACGAAGGACCGCGTCGCCTCGCTCACGGCCGACCGGTATACGGTCCGCCCCGTGAGCAGTCCCGCGGGATGAGGATCGTGACACGTGAAGCAGGCGACCTTCCCGTTCTCGTCCACCGGCAGGCGGATCGTGAGATCCTTCGGCAGATTCTTGCCGTCGTGCTCGCCGACGCCGGTGTGCTCGTTCTCCTCGTGGCAGCCGAGACAGTGCTCCGATGGCGTATCGACCAGAAAAAAGTCGGCCGCGTGCTCGTCCGCCTTCGGCACCTTGGTGTGACAGTCGACGCACACGCTCTTGCTGCGTGTCATCTTCTCGTGCGGATTCTCCTCGTCCTCGTCCTTGGCGGCGGCCGGACCCAGGCCCGCCGTCAGGGCGAGCACGCACGCGACCAGGAGCAGGAGCCCGCGGCGCTCAATGCTCATAGCCACCCTCGGTGTGACATCGCTGGCAGAAGCCCTGCGTGTGGCACTCGCCGCACTTCATCGGATTGGCGCGCGCCTCGATGCCGTGCGTGAACCGGACGTTGGTGTCGTGATAGTTGCGCACCGTCTCGTCGCGGCGGTTGTGGCAGTCCTGGCAGTAGCGCTCCTGGTGGCACTCTTGGCAGGTCTCGGAGTCGCTCTTCGCGAACACCAGGTGACGCGACATCCAATCGAAGTTGTGGTTCACCGGTGCGATCTCCCGCGTGTCGACGTGGCAGAGCCCGCAGCGGTCCGGAGCGATGTTGCCGGCCGGGTTGTAGTGGCAGGCGTGGCACGCGTCCTTGCCGCCGGAGAACGTGTCCTGCGCGGCGCGGATCGCCGCCGCGACGTCCTTCTCGTCCTCGACCCGCGCCGTCATCGTGTGACATGCGAAGCATTGGAGCTGCTCCCGCGCGAAGACGTTCTTGTGCGTCTCGTGCGAGAACACCGCGAGGGGATCGCCCGGGCGCTCGGCCTTCCAGCCCCAATCGACGCCCTGATTGAGCTTCTGGCATCCGTAGGCCGCGAGCGCCCCGAACGCCACCACCGCGAGCCACGAGATCGTCTGTCGTCGCACCTGGTCAGCCCCTACCGAACGTGAAGGTGATTCCGAAGTTCCCGCGCACGTCGGTCTCGAAATCGGGGTTGGTGTTGTATTCCATCTCGGCGAGCAACGAGACGTTGCGGAAGACGAGATACTGCGTGCCGACGATGTAGCTGTACGCCTTGCCGTGCTTGCCGGTAATGCTGTCGAAGCTGGCGAAGGCGAAGACGCCGTGAATCTCGAGGCCGCGGAGAATTTCCTCGGACACGCCGCAGTTCACGCCGATGGCGCGATCGCGGCCGCCGCCTTCGATGAAGTACGCGCCCTGGAACGCGCGCAGCCCGATCTGCCGCCAGAAGTTCCAGCCGAGGCTGAGCTTCCAGATGTTGCCGTGCGTCGCCTCCTCCTGCTGCTTCTCGTAGAGCGCAAACGAATAGCTGCCGGACACGTCCAGATAGGACGTCGCCCGATACGTCGTGCCCAGACGCGCCTCGTGCAGACGATCGATCGAGAACACGTCGAAGATGCGGTCCTGGAGAAAGCGATCGCGGTCCGGATCGGGCTGGTAGCTGTCGTACTCGAGGTTCAGATAGAGCGGGCGCGCGACGCTCAGGCCGACGCCGGCGCTCAGGAAGGCGACATCGCCCTCGGTCGCATCGAGCTCGAGCCGGCTGTAGACGTCGGCGCGGTCCGTGTAGGGCACCGCGCGCCGGAAGCCGACGTCGACGAAGTGGCGAGGCGCCTCGCCGTTCGGCGTCAGGCCCTGATACCCGACCGTCATCAGCGCCCCGAGGAGCTTCGTGGAGCGCAGCCGCGCGCCGAAGACTCCGAAGCTGCGATCGGGGCGCTCGGGATAGGGCTGGAGATCCTCGTCCTGGTACCCCCCGTAGGCGACCAGGTCGAATCCCTCCACCGGCTTCGCCCGCACGTAGGCCCCGTCCATGAGGACGAAGTTCGTGCCCTCCGTGAGGACCTGACGGCCGCCGCGCACCAGGAGCGCGCCGCCGAGCCCGCGGTACTCGAGGTTCGCGTTGTAGACGTCGACCGTCGCGCCGTCCCCGTTCGCCACCTCGCGCGCGCGCGCGAAGGTCGACAGGGATAGCCCGCGCGTCGGATCCGCGCCCTTGAAATCGAGGTACTGATAGAAGGGAAAGACCTTCTTGTCGTCGTCGAGTGGCCGCCGAAGCGGCGTGTTCGCCTGGAAGGCGGTGTAGACGTTGCCGTAGAAGCCGCTCGACGTGGGCGTCCACTTCGGAGGCTCGCACGGAGCCGACCGCGCCAGCAGGAGGCTGGCAATCGCGACGGCGCAGGCCAGGCGGACGGAAGGGCGCATGCTCGCTACTCGTCCAGTCCGTTGTTGCCGTGACAGAGGCGGCAGCTGTCGAGACGGTCGCGCGCGACGAGGCGCCGGATGTCCTCCAACGGCAGGACGCCGGTCCCGCTGTGATCCGTCCGGTGCAGCTCTTCGATCGGGTGGCAGGTGAAACACTCCCGGCGCTGCCAGCCCGTCGGGTGCTCCGCGGCCGTGAGCTGCGTGCCCTGCGCGGTGTCGAGCAGGTTGCCGAGATCCTGCCCGTCGTCGTTGCCGCCGCCGCAGGCCCAGAGCCCCACCAGGGCCATCACCGCCGTCACCGCCCACCGACGCGTCACGCCCGGGCTCCCCTCCGCCTCAATTCGGCCTCTGAATGCGATCCTCACGGGCGAGCCCGGGGAAATGCGCGCTTTCGACGCTGAACTTCTTCCCGACCCCGTGACAGCCGGCGCAGCTCGACTCCGACTGCGGTCCGGCCGCGTGGTTCTGGCCGGTGGCGAAGTTCACGTCATCGTGACAGCTCGCGCAGACGGCGATCGTGGGCGGCGTGGCGAAGGTCTGGAGCACGCTCTTGTCGTCCTGTCCGCGCAAGAACTCGCGCGTGGTCGACGGCAACACCCCGGCCTGCAACACGCCCTGTCCGGGCGAGAGCACGTAGCTCCCGGGAACGTGACACGCCTCGCAGTCGCGGAGATCGCCCGGATACAGAAGCTCGCCGAAGTCGACCGGGTTCTCGGTCTGGTTCGGAAACTGCCCGGACGGGCGACCGTAGAGCACGTACGGCGCCGTGAGGTTCTCGCCGCGATGGATCTCGTGGATCATCACTTTGAAATCGATCGGACTCGTCGTCGCCGTCTCGCCGACGGGCGGCAGCTGGCGGCTCAGCGTGTCGTTCGACGGACTGTGGCAAACGGGGCAGTACGTCACGTCGTTGCGAATGCCGCCGTGCACGAGGAAGTCCTGCGAGAAGATCCCGTGGCAGACCGAGCACCGGGCGATCGAGACTGGCTGCCGACGCGCCGCCGGAGCCCCGTCCGTGACGGCGAACGCGAGCATCTCGTTGCGGCCGGCATCGCGCACCTCGTTGAAGACCTCGCCGGGGTCCTCGACGCCGTTGCCGTTCGCGTCCCGCGTTCCCGAGCAGTTGCTGCCGCCGAGACGCTGGTTGGCCCCGTCGATCGTCGCGCATTTGTAGCCCTCGACGCCGACGACGTAGGTTCCGGTCGCGTTCGGCGGCACGTTGCTCTTGAATGCGTAGCGCGAGACGCCCGATGGATCGGTGCCCGACGAGTCTCGGATCGCCGATTCCGACTTGAAGGTCTCGGCGCCCGGCGTCCACGGGCTCGACGGGTCGCCCGGGACGATCGTTCCGTCGCCATCGTAGTCCTGCGCCGAGTACTCGACCGTCGAGCCCCCGAGCGTGAAGCTCAGGGAGTTCATCGTGACGGCCGGAATGGCGTTGCCGTCGTCGTCGGTGATGCGGAACGTGACCACCGGATGCTCGCCCGGCCCAACGACGGTCGACCCCGTCTCGGCGCTCTGTACCGCGATGATCTCGAAGTGCACGCCCCGCGCCTGCGACGAGTGAGCCGGAATCACGTGGCTCCCGACCACCGACTGATCGAACTCCCGGCCCGAGTCCGGCACGTGGCAAGCCGAGCAGCTGCCGTCGGTCGGTTGCGGCCCGCCGCCGTGATTCGCGCCGCTCGCGAAGTTGACGTCGTCGTGGCACGACCCGCAGGCCGCGCGCGACGGCTTGGTCGAGAAAAAGTGACTCTGCGTGCCGCCGGCGTGGCAGGTCTCGCAGTTGCGGATGTCCTGCGGGAACACCACGTGCGAGAAGTCGATGACGCTCTGGCGAAACCCGACGATCCGGTACGGCGTCCCCGCCTCGACGCTCGGCAGGTTCTCACCGCGATGGATCTTGTGGATGAGTTCGGGGAAGCCGAGCGCGTTCCTGGTGTCGGGATCGATCTGCGTGGTTGTCTCCCCGGTCGTGAAGTCGGTGATCTGCGATGAATGGCAGGTGACACAGAGACGCACGTCACGGCGCGAGCCTCCATGGGCCTCGAGCGGATCGTGGCACCCGTTGCACGTCTCGGTGCGCACGATGTCCCGCTCCGCGGGCAACGGGCCGCCCGCGGGCACGAAGTCGTGGACGGCGTTCGACACGTAGCCGACGTCGTCGATCGTCACGTCAGCGTAGATGGCGACCCGATGGGACGCGCTCGCGTCGTAGCCGTCCGGCAGGGTGATGGCGAAGAGATACCGGTAGACGCCGCCGCCGACGTCCTGCAGCGTTCCCGTCGCCGCGTCCTCGGCCGCCGCCTGGGTCGCCGCGATGCCGGTGTCCGGGCTGGTCTGCACGGTGGTGAGATAGTCGCGATACTCGTGGGCCTCGGGATCGAGTACCGCGATCACCAGGCGAATCCGGACATCGGACGCCGACCGCGGTCCGCCGTTCTCGTCGGTGAGCGCGAAGCGGACGACGGGGCGATGGTCCTCGTCGACCTCGGCGTCGAGGATGGTGACGTTCAGCCGGTTGATGCTCGTCGCCGGCGGCTCGGGTGGCTGGGCGTTGTCGTTGCCGCCCCCACCGCCGCCTTCGCACGCGGCCAAAGCGCCGAGCACTGCCACCGTCAGCAGTCGCCATGCCGCCGCCAACCCTCTCGACCGTCGGATGTCCAGCAGCACGCTGACCCCCTCCGTCTGGAACCCTGACCCAGAACCCCGAGCGACGCCCGCGGAGCGCCGTATCGCCTTGTCTGCGCTCGGTCAAGGAGAACCCCCACGCGCGCAGCGCTTTCTTGACCCCGCAGCGCCCCGCGCGGATTCTCGAAGTCGAGAATGCGGCCCGGCTTCCGTTCTCGCCACTCGGGAGCGCGGGCGTGCCGCTCTCGGTCCCACGCGTCTTTCCGCCATCCTGCCGACTGGCACGGCCGCTGCTCTGGAGAACGGTATGCCCCATGCGGCCCCCGAAAGGAGGGCGACGATGAGCGCCCTTGCAACCACAGTCGTCAAGCATCCCCGTCCCGTGAGCAAGCTCCTGCAAGTCACCCGACATCGTGTCCTGCGCTGGTTCCGTCCGACCGAAGCCCACCTCCGCCGCGACCGATTGGAGCCGCATCCCCATCCGATGCCTCCGCCCGCCGCGGCCGCTCGCGAGAACGGAGCGCCGCGATGAGCGGCACGCGCGAGGTCCGCTACTACGACTACGTCAACGCGAGCTACGCGCGGGTGGGCGACGTGTTGCGGCGCGACCTGCTCGCCGTCTGCCGGACCGCCACCAAGACCGCCGCCGCGCGGGCCGCGTCGGTCGCCTCCGAGCTGCACCTGAACGTCGGCGGCTTCGAAATCGGCACGGACATCGCCATCGCGCTCGGCCCCGTGCAGGAACGAACGGCCGACGCCAAGGCGCCCGCGACCACGACGTTTCCGCTGGAATGGCAGGCGGCGAGCCTGCCGCGCCTGTTCCCGTTCATGCACGCGCAGCTGATCGTCTACGCCCTGACCCCGACGGAAACGCAGCTCGAGCTCGTGGGCCGTTACGATCCGCCACTGGGAGCCGTGGGAGCCGCGCTCGACGCCCTCGTCGGTCATCGCATCGCCGACGCCTCGGTGCATCGCTTCCTCTCGGAGATCGCCGCGCATCTGCGCCAGACGCTCGCCGCGGGCTGAGCCCCCGGCGCAGCGCCATGCGTCGCCCGCGTCGCCGGGGGGCATCGATCGTTCGATCGTTGAGCGCACGCCCGGCCGTCTGCTAACGAGCCGCGCGATGTCCGATGCCGCCGCGCGCACCGCCTGGAATCGCCCCCGGTTCGTCCCGGGCAAAGCCGGCGGGCATTACGAGAGCTGGTTCCTCCGCGCCAACCACCCCGCGCGGCCGCTCGCGTTCTGGATCCGCTACACCATCTTCAGCCCGCGCGAGCGTCCGCAGGACGCCGTCGGCGAGCTCTGGGCGGTCTGGTTCGACGGCGAGACCGGAGCGATCGCCGCGGTGAAGGAGGAGCACCCGCTCGCGGCATGCGCTTTCGGCACGGACGCAGTCCTCGCGCGGGTTGCCGACGCCGTCCTCGACGACGGACGGCTCGTCGGCGCGGCGCGCTCCCCCGCGCACGCGCTCGCCTGGGATCTCGCCTACGGCGGCGGCGACGCGCCGCTCCTCCTCCTGCCGGCCGACCTCTACGTCCGCAGCTTTCCCAAGGCGAAGGCGCTCGTCCCGCGGCCCCGAGCCGCGTTCCGGGGCACGATCCGCGTCGACGGCGCGGCGCACGCGATCGACGGCTGGGTCGGCAGCCAGAACCACAACTGGGGCGCCCGCCACACCGACCGGTACGCCTGGGGCCAAGTCGCCGGCTTCGACGACGTCCCCGAGGCCTTTCTCGAGTGCGCGACGGCCCAGGTCCGGCTCGGCCCCCTCTGGACCCCGCCCATGACCCTCGTCGTGGTGCAGCTCGGCGACGAGCGCCTCGCCTTGAACTCCCTCGCCCGAGCGCTCCGCGCGCGCGGTCGCATCGACGGCCTCGACTGGCGCTTCGCCTCCACCGACCGCAGCGTCGCCGTCGAGGGCCGCATCACGGCGCCGGCGGATCGCTTCGTCGGGCTCACGTACGGCAACCCGCCCGGCGGCACGAAGATCTGCCTGAACTCGAAGCTCGCCGCGTGCGAGCTCACGCTCCGCCGCGCCGGCCGGCCGCCCCTCGTCCTGCGAACGGCCCATCGCGCCGCGTTCGAGATCCTGGACGATGCGCCGCGCGCCGACATCCCCGTCGTCGCCTGAGAGTCGCGGGCGCCCCGCCGACCCGCCCGCGGCGCGCGATCGGCGGGCGACGGGCGCGTCGCCCCGACGACGCGCCCGTCACACGGCCGGGACGGTCACTGGTCGGGCTGGTCGGAGCAGTAGATCGCGCCGTTGTTGGTATCGAGCGCCGTGTGGAAGCTCGTCCAGATCGCGCTCGCGTCGAGGCATGGCGGACAGCTGTCACCGGCCTTCAGGACGGACTGCATGAAGCGCGCCTTGCACGACTTGACGACGTCGTCGGTCTCGCACTCGGCAAAGGTGGTGCGGATCGGCTTGTCCCAGAACAGGAGCTCGGTCGTCTTCTGGTGGCAGTGCAGGTTCAAGCACTTGGCCGCCTTCTCCAGGCTGCGCGCGATCTTGTTCTGGCACTTCACCACGTCGCGCTGCTGCGACACGAAACCGTGGCCGTCGGGGAACGCCGTATTGGCCGGGTTGTTGTCGCAGTAGATCTGATCCTTGGCCACGTTCACGGCGTCCCGGTACAGGGGATAGAGCGCCTGGCGCGCTGGCGCGTCGAGGCAGTTCATGCAGGTTCCCTGATCGAGCTTCTCGAGCGCCCGCTGGTACTGCTTCTCACACGAATAGGTCCAGGTGCTGCGGCAGTAGTTGTAGTCGAAAGCGAGGCCCCGGCTCGCGGCCGAGGCGAAATCGATCGCGCAGCTCAGCTCGCAGTTGAGCGGCATGATCGTCGCCCGCTTGTTCATGTAGCGCGTGCACGAGAGGCCGCCCTGCGACGGCGGGGCGTACCCTGCCGGGAGGTTCATGTTCGTGGGATCGAGCTTGTCCCCCGGGGCGGCCATGGCCGCGCTCGTGAGGGCGAGGGTGATCGCGGCGAATGTCGCGACGACGAGTTTCTGCATGCGGAAGCTCTCCTGTCGTAGAGTTTGGGGGGCGGCACGCGGAGCCGCGTAGGGACCGTCGAGGAGGCTCGGAGAGCAAGAAGACGGCCACCCTGGCTCGGCGCGCTACGTGCGCGTGCGGACGAGATTTTCGATGAAGACACCGCCACGGCCCGCTCGCATCCGACTCGTGCGCATTCGCCAGGGACGGCACGTCTGCCAGCTTCACCCGCCCGAAGCGGGGGGGAGCCGGCCGGGACGGACGGGCGGAGCGCGATGCGTCACCCGCTCGGGGGACGCATCGCGCTCTCGCCCGGAACGCCGCGCCGGGCCGGTGGCTTACGGCGCCTGGGCGGCGGTCGGCCAGTCGGCGCGCGGCGGAATGCGGTCGAAGATCGCGTTCGCCGCGAAGCCGAGATCGAAGTTGCACGTGTCGCCGGCGACGCCGCCCGGAAGCGCCAGACACGCGTTGGAGATGTCGGTCGCCGTCGGCTGCGAACCGTACGGCCCGCCCACCGGACCGAGCCACTCGAAGTACTTCGTGAAGAGCGCCGTGATCTCCTGCTCGCTAAACACGCAGTGGCCGTAGGTCTCGATCCAGGTCTGCGTGTGCGCCTTGCCGCCGGCCGTGAGCGCGTCGTCGTAGACGCGGTTGAACTCCGGGATCACGAGCCAGTCGTTTGCGCCGGCCATCGACAGGATGGGATACGCGACTTTCTTGCCGAACCCCTTCGTGAAGTCCGGCGAGAACGCCTTGCGGAGCTGCTTGCGGCCCTTCCCCGCGGTCAGCCGCTCGACGTTGGCGTCGTAGTCCGCAGCCAGCATCACGTCGTCGCCGAGCCCGGTGTAGTCGAGCGTGTCGTTGAAGCCGATCCGCTTGCCCTTGAGACGCTTGTCGTCCCACACCATGTCGCCGAGCCCGAGCACCGGGAAGCCGATCGCGCTCGCGACGTTGACGCCGCTCCCGCCGTGGGCGGCATCGCCCGTGAACTGCGTGAGCTCCTGGAACTTGGCGTAGCGCGCCGCCTGGTCCACGTCCGGAGCGCCGAGGATGCCGCCGAAGCACGCGTCGACCTTGAGTGCGACGCCGATCGCATCGCTGCTGGAGTTGTCGCTGTTCGGCTGGCCGGTGTCGCTCGGGTACACGAACTTCGCGCCCGGGACGTCGTTGCAGACGTAATCGTAGACCAGCCGCACCTCGTGCGCGACGTCCCACGTCGTGAGGCCGCCGGCCGCGGCGGCGCACAGCGGCACCGCGCCGTCGATCTTGAGCTTCAAGGTGGCGTCGGCGGTGACCGCGCCGCCGCCGGAGAAACCCGTGACGATCACGCGCTTCAGCTGGTCGCCGAAGCCCGAGCTCTTCTTCACGTACTTGAGGATGTCCTTGATGTCCTTCGCGGAGTGGAACGTCGCCCAGCCGCTGTCGGTGTACGTTCCGGCCGCGACCGCCTTCCCCATCGGCAGCAGCACCTCGTCGAGGCCGAGATAGGAGATCTCGTTACAGAACCGGTTGGGACCGCAATCCGAGTCCTGCTCGCACGTCGTGCCGACGTGATGGCTGCACGTCTCGTGCGGACGGGTGTGCAGGTCGTTCAGGTCGAACCCGTGATTGATGATGACGAGGTCGCCGTCCCAGTCCGAGGGGAAGGTGACGCGGAAGAAGCCGCCGGTCTTCCCCGCACCCGTCTGCTCGGTGCAGGTGTAGCCGTCGCTCACGTGGTCGGCGGGACAATCGGGGAACGCGTGCGCGAGGGCCGGCAGCGCACTGAGCGCAAGCGCGGCGGCGAGCGCCTGGAACTGGGTTGCAACCTTCACTGTATCCTCCTGTGGGGTCGGGACGCGATCCGCGTCGATCCCTCGCGGCTAACACGGGCGAAACGACGCGGTCAACGCAAAATCCGAGGCGGAATCCGAGGCGCGTGCCGGCGCGCCGCCGACCCCGGCCGCCCGCGGGTCGGCGCCGGCTATGGCTGACGCGCGGTCGCCTCGCCCTTGCGGACGCGCATGCCGTCGGCGTCGCGCCCGAGCTCGAGCCCCGGCTCCGCCTCGCGCGCCCGCCGCTCGGCCTTCCACGCCTCCCCGGGGTTCACCTTGCGGTAATAGACGTTGGCGAGCGCGATCCAGCGATCGGCGTTCCCGGGATCGAGCTCCGCCGCCGCCCGCAGGTGGATCGCGGCCTCGTCGAAGGCCGTCAGACGATAGAGCAGCCCCCCGAAGTCGCCGTGGTTCCGGGCGGTCGGTTCCGCGGCGACCACCTCCCGGAACGCTTCGACCGCCTCCATCACCTTCCCCTCCGCGAGGAGTCGGTCCGCGTCCTCGCGCCGGACGGCGCCCGCGGTGGGCGCCGGCGGCGCGGAGCCTCGTGGCGGCGGGGTGGCGCGCGCGGCGGGAGGCGCGTTCGGCGACGCGGCCGGCGCGACGGCAGTGGTCGGGCTCGCCGCCGCCGTGGGCGCGGGCCGCGCTGGCGCGGCCCGTTCCCGCGGGCGGCGCCAGAATTCGATGCCGACGACGAGCCCGAGCAGCGCCGTCGCGACCAGGACCCGCCGCATCACGGCGTCGAGCTCGGCGCGTCCGCGAGCGCCGCGAGCACGAAGAGCGCGACGCCGTGCGGTTCGACGTCCGCGGCGATCGTGCCGTCGAGCACGCCGAGCGACCGCTCCGCCCACGCGTCGACAGCGCTCATCCGAGCGGCGATGCCGAGCGACGCGAGGCTCGCCTCGACCCGCGCCGCGGCCGGGCCGCGGTTGAAGAGCGCGACGGCGCTCCGTCCGTCCGCGAGGGTGCGCGTCCAGATCTCGACCG
>JADLHM010000088.1 GCA_020848745.1 Deltaproteobacteria bacterium
AGGCGCCGAGGCAGAGCGACTGGCCGTCGCCGCTGATCTTGCCCGCGTTCCGTGCGTCGAGGCAGCGGACCATCGCGCCAACGGCGGTCTTGAGGTAGCCGACGGCGGCGCTCCCGATGGCGCTCTGGCACTTGAGCGTGGCCTTGTCGGCGATCGCCGCGACGTCGCCGTAGGCGAGCGCGAGCATCGCCTCGACACCGCTCGTGATGCGGTCGGCGAGACACCGTTGCACGTCGGCGACGCTGGTCGCGCACGGGTCGAGCGCGCCGAGGTCGCCGGTGGTGCACTTGCCGGCGATGGTCTTGTCGAGCTTGGCGCGCGCCTTGGCGAGCTTGCTTGCGGTCTTGACGTCGTTCGGCGCGACCTCCTGTCCGGCGAACAGCGAGCCGCGGCAGGTGACGAGCGCCCGGCCGGCGATCTTGCCTTTGGCGACGGCGTTGCTGCAGCCGCGAATGGCATTGGCGCGCGCCGCGACATAGCCGCGCACGGCCTTCCCGAGGACTCTCTGGCAGCCTTCGTTCGCGAGCGGTGCCATCGGCGGGCTCAAGGGTGTCAGGGCGTTGCAGTACGGGCTCGGGTCGCAGACGTCGCCGGCACCGTCGAGGTCGCTGTCGCGGCCCTCGGCGTCGGCTCTCTCGACACAGGTGTCGTCCTCGTTGAAGACGCCGTCGCCGTCGTTGTCGCCGGTGATGACGTTGACGACGCCGTCGGCGGTGTCGCCGTCGCCGTTCAGGTCGATCCCTTCCACCGACTCGTCCCGTTCCTGGTAGACGATGGGCTCGCCGATGAAGTCGTCGGGGAGCGGGGGCAGGCTCGGAGCGCCCGCGGGGACGCTGAAGACCTTGCGGTGGGCGGACCGCGGATTGAAGACCTGCGCCACGATTCCGGTGCTCGACCCGTCGCCGTCGAGGTCGCGGTTGCCCTGCTCGGCTTCCGAGGTCAGGAAGGCGACCGAGTCTCCGACGATCTTGTACGCCTGACCCGGGGCGCATCCGGGCAGGTGACAGCGGACGATCGCCTGGCCGGAATTGATGAGGCGATCGTCTTTGAGATCGTAGACCCAGAGGAGGGCGTCGTCACCATCGCCGTCGCCGTTGCTGTCTCGGCGCGGTCCGTCGAAGCGTTCCGACGACCGAAACGCGATCAGGTTGCCGCTGACGACGAAATCGACCGTTTCGCGGGGGACGATGGTGACCTGGCCTGTGGCGACTCGATAAATGGCCAGGACGGTATCGTCGGTATCCCGGTCGCCGTTCAGATCTTCGCCGTCGCCTGCGCCGTGGTGATACTCGTCCGTCCCGAATACGACGATGGCCTCACATGTTCCGGCGGGGCAGTCACCGTCGGTCTGGCACGGCTCGCCGTCGCTGGCGCCGCCGGAGCACAAGTCGGTGCTGTCGAAACCGACGAATTGCAATCCCGTTTGTGGGTAGAGCGCCGCGATGCCGATTGGAACGATCTGCGGCGGGCTGCCGAGCGCACTGGTGGGAACGAGCCCGAGCACGAGATTGATTTTCTGGTTTCCATCGAGATCGACGAACGTATCCTGCGGCATCTCGTCGAGAGCCACCGCGAGCACCCGCGAGGATAGGGTCATGCGACTGTAGTTGGAGAGCATAGAGAGCCCGGCGAGCTGCGTCGTCGTATTCGTCGCTGCGTCGTAGGCGTACACGAGGCGATCGAATGTGTCGGTGTCGCCGTTCCGATCGGTGCCACCGTCATTACCCTCGGGGCTCATGAAAACCGCGCGGCCCGCGGCTACCGCGGTGAGGTCCGCGGGCTCGGCGCCGAGGCCGGTACGGAGCGTGGCAGTGCTGCCGGGACCGGACTCCCGGGGTACACCGCGAACGGCAGCTCGACCAAGGAGTAGACGTGCTCGCCGTCGGGCGTCACCGCGATGCCTCGCGTGAACGGCGCGCCCTCGCCGGGAAACGTGCTGGGCGACTCCGCCTCGACGAAAGTCAACGCGCCGCCCGGGACGGTGCGTTCAAAGACGGCGGTTCTACCGCCATTCCCGCCAGCGTAGACGGTTTGCCCGTCGGGCCCGATCGCGATTGCCTGCGCCCCGACAATGCCGCTCACCCCGTCGACGCCGTCGACCGCCGCCGCCGAGAACGTCAGGGAGCCCGTCAGAGGATTGCGATCGAAGATCGCAATCGCGCCGTCGCCGTCGGCGGCGACGTACACGTTCGCCCCGTCGCCGCTGACGACCAATTCACGCGCGCCGGCGAGCGACGGGCCGCCGATTCCGCCGTCGGGATAGGTCGCGAGGAACGCGAGCGTTCCCGAGACCACGTTTCGCGTGAAGGCGGTGACGGCCGACGAGGTGTGGGACGCCACGTAGACGTTCTTGCCGTCGGCGCTGACGGCGACGCCCCAGGGCTCGTCGAGTCCCGAGACACCACCCGCCTCGTCGAAAAGCGCCTGCACGAACGTCAGAACGCCCGTTCCGGAGTCGCGGCTGAAGACGGCGAGCGCGTTCTCCGTGGTGCCCGCTGCGTAGAGATGGTGACCGTCAGCGCTGAGCGCGAGTCGGCTGGTACCGCCGAGACCGTCCACGCCGCCCACACCGTCGACCTCGGCGTCGACGATGTCGACCCAGACGATCGACTCTGTGGCAAACGGCTGTACAAACGCGAACGTCCGATTTTGGAGGTTATGTCGCCCAGGCGGTGCGAAAAGCCGGGTAGTGCCGCCTATCACCCAAACCAGTCGACGAACGACGCCGCCTCACGATATGCGGCGCGATCGAGACGGGCGTGTTGTGCAGCCTGCTTACCTTCCGGTTGCAGTCGCGCAGCGAGCGTCGAGCTCGAACGACTTGCGACTTCCAGGCGGTCGTCTGGAAAGCAGATTCCCGGCACGACTCGGCGCTGCACCCACACCGCGAGGCCCTCAGAAAGCCAGGGGGAGCCGCACATCGCGAGCACGTGCGTAAGCTCGTGCATCAGTAGCGCCGGCGAACACTGCGGCCGCGAGAGCCGAATCAACGTGTACGGCTCGGCATCCGAGACGACGGTCGTCGGAATACCTACGCGGTCGCTCCGGAGATCGACGACGACTGCTCCAGTGAACTGGACGCCGAGGAAGCGTGTGCCTGCTTCGAGAGCGTTTCGCGCGCCGGATGCCCAGCCCCGTGCTTCCTCGCGAGATCCGGCCTGGCCCATCGCGACCGTCAGTGGCCCGTCCCGAGCGATGAGGACGGTGCCCTCGCGGCTGCAGAGCAGCTCACGGAGGTGACGGGCTGCGGCGTTTGCGCCCAGTGGAACCAACAGACGTGCCACCCGCCGAGCAAGTGCGGCGTCGCCGCGCTCGAGGGCGGTGAACCCGAGCTCGCGCAAGGCTCCGAGATGCCGACGATCTCGCCGGATTGCTTCGAGGAAGGCGACTTGGGCGGCGTCGCCCGCTCCCCGCTCCACCGCTTCGAGCCCGGCGCGGTAGAGCTCGTCGCCCGCAGACACCAGGAAGCCATGCGAACGGATCCGGTGTACGAGGTTCCAAACAGTCCCGTCGCCTTCGCACGAGGAATCGTCCATCCGCTCGGTGATTTCTGCGAGGTTTCGAACGCCGTCGAAGAGCGACGCTATGGCGAGATCGCGGGGTGTGAGCTCGAGGCCTACGTTACGGAGCTCGCTCACGGGAAGTGTCAACTGCGCAGAAGCGGCTGCGACCTCTACCTCGGGGCGCAAGGAAGGGCGGAAGGTGCGGTACTCGGCGACGCGCGTCGTCGGGGTCGCCGCTTCCGACCGTGGCTGCGCCGTCGGGCGTGGGGTGTCTGCCGACGCCCCCACCCAAACGTAGAGCTCGCTAACCAAGAGATCCTCAACCCCGAAATGCCGTCGTTGCAGGTCGTGGGAATCGAAGAGTCGGCGCAAGTGGAGAGAGCGAGCAGCAATCTGGTCGAGCACACGCGCCCCATCGGCCCCAAAACGGATTCCGACTTCGGGCGATACCATCGGGCCGACGAGCTCATCGCCGGCATGCTGCGCGTGTGCAGCACTGGTGCTGTCGAGTAGATTGAGCACCATCTCGCCCCCGACCCGGTCCTGCTCGGCAAGCCGATCGAGCCAGTAGTCAAGGGCAGTGGGTCCGCCCCAGAGGCTCAAGCCTTGCAGGATCAACAGCGTCTTGTGGACGCGAGGAGAGAACCCACGGTCTTCAAGCGCCTGCCACGTCTCCTGCTGAAAGTCGTCGGCCGGGACGCAGGTATGGCGAGAAAAACCGCTGCGACGTGCAAACGCTTCGAAGACGGCGGGGTGCTCGACCTTGATGGTTCGCACTGGCTGCACGGTCGATGACCGCGAACGACGGCGCTCGAAACCGCAGCTCACCAAGACCACCTGCTCGAAACCGCGACGACCAGCTGCGACCACCATTTCGTCGAACAGCCGGGCGCGCAGCTGCATCATCAGCGCCAAACCGGGACTTGCGCTCTCCAGTTGGCGCGCAACATCGAAGACTTCCGCACTGATACCGCTCAAGCGCGCCGTAGCCGGTCGGGCTAGTCCACCGCCACTGCGGAGTTGACCGATGTGTGATAGCAGACTCCTCGCCGCGCGGGGCGCGGACAACGGGTGGGGAGGTGGCGGATGGGACGAGCCGCGAAGTGGGTGGTGCGGTTAGACGCG